>JBBSCX010000185.1:0-7399 GCA_038249905.1 Burkholderiales bacterium | reverse complement strand
GCCTGGATATCGAACAGGCTGGCCTGCAGCGGGATCAGCATGCGGTCGGCGATCTTCATCACTGCGTCCAGGCGCTTGCCGTGCAGGCCCGCGGGCGTGTCCAGCACCACATGCGTGATGCCCTTGGGCGGGCGCACGATGTCATCGGCGGCCACGTCCCAGCCCTGGATGCGGGCCACAGTCGGCGGGCGCAGGCCCAGCCACTGGCGGGCACTCTGCTGGCGGTCGACGTCGCCCAGCATCACCGCGTGCCCGGCGGCCGCCAGACAACCCGCCACGTTGGTGGACAGGGTGCTCTTGCCGACGCCGCCCTTGGGGTTGGCAACCACGATCACCGGCATGCCTGGCTCTCCCTTGGTGGCTGCTTGCGTCGGTTATGGTAACGGCAGGCCTGCGGCAATACGTCCCGGGCCTGCCCTCATCTGTCGTCCCTTGCGTACACACCATGGCTGACGTGCTGGTCCTTGCCGCCCATCCGCAGCTGGAGCATTCGCGCGTCACGCACACACTGATGCGCGCCGCCGCGCTGGCCGCACCCGGGCACACGGAAGTGCGCGACCTGTACGCGCTGTACCCCGACTACCTGATCGATACCGCAGCCGAGCAGGCCGCGCTGACTGCGGCCCGGCTGGTGGTGTGGCTGCACCCGATCCATTGGTATTCGATGCCACCGCTGATGAAGCTGTGGCTGGACGATGTGCTGGCCTTCGGCTGGGCCTACGGGCCGGGCGGCACGGCACTGCGCGGCAAGGACCTGTGGCTGGTGGCCAGCACCGGCGGGACCGAACAGTCCTACCGTCCCGACAGCTACAACCGCTACTTCTTCGACGCCTTCCTGCACCCGCACGAGCAAACCGCCGCGCTGACCGGCATGCGCTGGCTGCCGCCGCTGCTGCTGCACGGTGCACAGCGCGTGTCCGAGGCCGACTTGCAGGCCCATGCCGAGGTCTTTGCCCAGCGCCTGGCGCAATGGCCCGACTGGCCGGAGATTGCCGAGCTGGAAGCGACCGCCGGCTGCGCCGTACCCGCCGATGCACGGCCGCCGGTGGACGTGGCCGCCGCCGACGGCGCGGGTGCTGGTGCTGGTGCTGGTGCTGGTGCTGGTGCTGGTGCTGGCATGCGCACGGGCACGGGCACGGGCACGGGCACGGGCAAGAGCAAGAGCAAGAGTGCAAGCGGGGTCTGAGCGTGATGGACCCGGTGCAGGTCAGCGCAGCGGCTTCGGCAGCATCTGTGGCAGCAGCAGCCTCAGCGGCCGCCGTCACCCCCTGGCTGCAGTCCAGCCTGATCTACCTCGGCGCCGCGGTGCTGGCGGTGCCGCTGGCGCGGCTGCTGGGCCTGGGCTCGATCATCGGCTACCTGGGCGCCGGCATCGCCATCGGGCCCTGGGGCCTGAGCCTGGTGAGCGACGGCCGCGCCATCCTGCAGTTCGCCGAGTTCGGCGTCGTGCTGATGCTGTTTCTGGTCGGGCTGGAACTGGACCCCAAACGCCTGTGGGCGCTGCGCCGTCCCATCTTCGGCTGGGGCAGCGTGCAGTTGCTGGGCTCGACCGCGCTGTTGGCGGCCGTCGGCGTGGCCTTGGGCGTGGACTGGCGGCTGGCCGTGGTGGCCGGGCTGGCGCTGTCCATGTCGTCCACCGCCATCGGCCTGGGCGTGCTGAACGAACGCAACCTGTTGCCGACCCATGCCGGGCAAAGTGTGCTGAGCGTGAGCCTGTTCCAGGATGTGGCCGCCATCCCCATCCTGGCCTTGATGCCCCTGTTGGCATTCGCACCGGTGGTGGGCGCGGCGCACGACGGCAACGGCTGGATCGAGGCCGCCAAGGCCGTGGGCATGATCGCCGCCATCATCCTCGGCGGCCGCCTGCTGCTGCGCCCGGCACTGCGCTGGATCGCGCGCAGCCGCACGCCCGAGATCTTCACCGCCGCGGCCCTGCTGCTGGTGGTCAGCACGGCGGCGCTGATGCAGAGCGTGGGCCTGTCGATGGCCCTGGGCGCCTTTCTGGCCGGCGTGCTGCTGGCCGAAAGCGAGTACCGGCGCGAACTCGAAACCGACCTCGAGCCTTTCAAGGGCCTGCTGCTGGGCCTGTTCTTCATCGCTGTGGGCATGAGCATCGACTTTGCGGTCGTGCTGCGTCAGCCGTTGCTGGTAGCCGGCCTGGTGGCCGGCTTCATCCTGGTCAAGGCGCTGGTGGTGCTGGCGATGGCGCGGCTGATGCCGATTGCGCTGGCCGAGCGGCCGGTGTTCGTGATCCTGCTGGCGCAGGGTGGCGAGTTCGGTTTCGTCGTGCTGCAGGGCGCGCAGGCGGCGCGCGCGGTCGATGCCGACAACGCGTCCGTATTGGTGGCGGCGATCGCGCTGTCGATGCTGCTGACACCGCTGTTGCTGGTGGCGGCCGACCGCTGGTGGGCGTCGCGGCTGAAGCCACAGCGGCCGGCCGGCGTCGAGGAAATCGCCGAGAGTCAGGATGCGCCCATCCTGATTGCCGGTTTCGGCCGCTACGGGCAGATCATCGGCCGGCTGCTGCATGCCAATGGTCTGACCGCCACCGTGCTGGACCACGACGCCGAGGCCGTGGCCAGCCTGCGCCGCTTCGGCTGGACGACGTTTTACGGCGACGCCACGCGGCTGGACCTGCTGCGCATGGCCGGTGCCGGCAAGGCGCGTGTGTTCGTATTGGCCATCGACGATGTGACGCAGAGCGAACAAGCCGCGCGCCTGGTGCGCGAACACTTTCCGCACCTGAGCATCGTCGCGCGGGCGCGCAACGCCACGCATTACGCGCGCCTGAAGGCGCTGGGGGTGCACCACATCGAACGCGAAACGCTGGATTCGGCGCTGATGAGCGGGCGCAGCGTGCTCGAGCTGATGGGCTGGGAACGCCACACCGCGCGCACCCAGGCGCTGCGCTTCAGGCGCCACAGCGTCGAACTGCTGGACGCGATGGCACCGCACTTCGCCGACGAGAGCCGGCTGATCGCCATCTCCCGGCAGGGCCGCCAGCAGCTGGAAGAAACCTGGGCGCGGGAGCGGGCCGAAAACCGGTCGCGGCATGCCAGCGGCGATTGGCAGTCGCCGGACCGGGCGGCGGACCGGGCCGAAGCGCAGGCGCCGGTCGGTCCTGCCCCTGCACTTGATGCTGCCCTTGATGCTGCCCTTGGCGCCGCCCCCGATCCGGCCCCCACGCCCAGCCCGCGCGCCCCGGAGCACACCACGCCGCCTGGCACCGCGCCGCAAGGGTGACGCGGTGTGACGCGGTGTGACGCGGTGTGACGCGATATTGGCATCATCCACGGCTTCCCGTTCCAGACTTGTTGCCCGCACCCATGACCACCCTCTCCTTCACCCTCAACGGCCAGCCTGCCCAAGCCGACGCCGATCCGTCCCTTCTGCTGGTCGAACTCCTGCGCAGCGGCCTGCAATTCACCGGCACCCATGTGGGCTGCGACACCGCGCAATGTGGTGCCTGCACCGTGCTGCTGGATGGTCAGGCCGTGAAGGCCTGCAGCGTGCTGGCGCTGCAGGTGGCCGGACGCCAGGTCACCACCATCGAGGGCCTGGCCGCGCCCGATGCGCCACTGCACCCGCTGCAGGACGCCTTCAGCGCCTGCCACGGCCTGCAATGCGGCTTCTGCACACCCGGCATGATCATGTCCGCCAAGGCGCTGCTGGACGAGAACCCGCAGCCGAGCGAGGCGCAGATCGTGCACGCGCTGGAAGGCAACCTGTGCCGCTGCACCGGCTACGTCAACATCGTCGCGGCGGTGCAACTGGCGGCGCGGCAGATGGCGCCGGGCTGAGCGCAGGCCACTTCATCGCTGCAGCCGCATGGACCTCAGCGCGCGCGGCGGACAGCGCAGCGCCGATGCGGCCGCACCTTCAGCACTTGCTCTTCAGCGGCCCCGCGGCGTGCAAGTGACGTCGCCTTCGACGCAATCCGCGCTGGCGGCCAGTTGCGCCGCCCGTTCGCGCGTCATGCGCGCCGCACACGACCAGAAGATGAAGTCGTGCACGCTGCCGCCGGCGGCCGGGCCGGCCTCGAAACGGCAGGCCGCCGTGCGCCAACCGGTCCAGGCCGTCTGCAGGCGCCGCAGGCGCTCGCGCTGCGCGGCCGGCACGCTGACCCGCAGTGCCCGCACTTGCGCCGCCAGCGCGGCGCCGGCCGCCAGAAAGTCGTCGTAGGCGCACTGGTTCATCGCCAACTGCGTGGCGGCGTCACCGCAGGCCAGGGCCGGGGCGACGAGCGCCGCGGGCGGCAGGGTCGCCGAGGTGGCGGCCGCTGCGGGCGCCACCGCGGCGTCCTTGAACGCACGCGCCGCCCCGCCGGCCAGCAGGCCCGCAACCACCGTCAGCGCCGTCAGCGCCACCAGAGCCATCCGCGCGGCAGCCATCCTGGCGCCCCGCCGCATCACAGCAGCCGGCACGCCCGCTCGAAGCCCAGGCGCGGGCTGCGCGGCATCAGCGCCGCGGGGTCACCATGCCCCAGCGCGCAGATGAAATTGCTGCGCACGGCCGTGCCGGCCCAGAAGGCGGCGTCCATCTTCGCGGCGTCAAAGCCACTCATCGGCCCGCAGTCCAGACCCAGCGCACGCGCCGCGATGATCAGATAGGCGCCCTGCAGCGACGAATTGCGAAAGGCCGTGGCCTCGGTCAGTTCAGGCTTGCCGGCAAACCAGGCTCGAGCATCGGTGTGCGGAAACAACTGCGGCAGCGTGTCAGGGAAGTCCATGTCCATGCCGACGATCACCGTCACCGGCGCCTGCAGCACCTTCTTCACGTTGCCGGGGCTGACACAGTCGATCAAGCGCGCCTTGGCTTCGTCGCTGCGCACGAACGCCAAGCGCGCCGGGCAGCAGTTGGCCGAGGTCGGGCCCCATTTCAGCAGTTCGTACAGCGCGTGCAGGGTGTCGTCGGGCACCGGCTCGGGCCGATAGCCGTTGGCGGTGCGCGCCTGGGTGAAGAGCTGTTCGAGGCTGGGGTTCATGGTGTACGTCCTGGCAGAGGGTCGGAGAAGGGCCTGAAAGCGGTCCTGGGGCGAGAATTGTGGGATGTTCCAACCTTCTCAGAACGATGTACGGCGATTCTTCTGCGCCGCCTACGCCCGCTGGCGCGAAGGCCTGCCGCTGGACCCGATGCAGGACATCGCGGCGCGCTGGGTTGCCGAGCACCCCGAATACCACGCCGAACTCGCCGACGAAGTAGCGGCGCTGGCCGCCGTCTACACCGTCGAGAACGGCCGCACCAACCCGTTCCTGCACCTGTCCATGCACCTCAGCATCGAAGAGCAGTGCGCCATCGACCAGCCCAGCGGCATCCGCCAAGCCGTGCAACTGCTGGCCACGCGCCGCGGCGGCCTGCACGCCGCCCAACACGAGGTGATGGAGGCCCTGGGCGAGATGGTCTGGACCAGCCAGCGCAGCGGGCTGCCGCCCGACGGCATGGCCTACCTGGACAACGTGCGGCGGCGCGCCACGCGGGACGCCTGAAGCAGGGCCTGAACCCCGGCCTGAACCCAGGCCTGAACCGGGGCCTGAACCCAGGCATGAAGCAAGCCCGTCCGAGGCGCCGCGGCGGGTGTCAGTTGATCTTGATCCAGGCCACCTCGAGCCAATTGTCCGAACGGTGCACCGGGTCGACATTGCGCCGCGCGGCCCAGGGGATGACCTGGCGGTGCAGCGGGATCAGGTGCACCTGTTGCGTGTACTCGCGCAATGCAGCCTTGACCAGTTCTTCGCGCTTCTTCACGTCGGGCTCGATGCTGCTGGCGGCCGCCAGGGCCTCGAATTTGTCGTTCTTCACGCGGCCGCTGTTGTTGTTGCCCATGCCCTTGCCGTCGGGAAAGCGCAGCACCGGGGTGATGGTGGTCTCGGCATCGGTGACGGCGCCGCCCCAGCCCAGCATGTACATGCTGGTGTCGTATTTCTCCAGCTTCGGAAAGTAGGTGGCCCGCGGCATCGCGTTGACGCGCAATTTCACCTTCAATTGCGCCCACATGCCGGCCAGCGCGATGCAGATTTCCTCGTCGTTGATGTAGCGGTTGTTGGGGCAGTCGATCGTGACCTCGAAGCCGTCGGCATAACCGGCCTCGGCCATCAGCGCACGCGCCTTGGCCAGATCAAAAGGCAACCGCGTCTCGATCGCAGGGTCCTTGTAGCTGCCCAGCGGGCTGGCGGTGATGCCACCGGTCGGAAAGCTCTGGCCGTTCATCAATTTGGTCTTGATGGTCTCGATGTCGATGGCGTGATACAGCGCCTGGCGCACGCGCAGGTCCTTGAAGGGGTTCTTGCCCTTCACGCTGCTGTAGAGCAGTTCGTCGCGGTACTGGTCCATGCCGATGAAGACGACGCGGTTCTCGGGCCCGTCGATGATCTTCACCCCGGAGGTGTTGCGCAGCCGCAGGATGTCGCGCGGCGCCGGGTCGAGCACGAAGTCGATCTCGCCCGACACCAGGGCCGCCAGGCGCGTCGCGTCGTTGGCGATCTGGGTGTAGACGATCTCGGTCACGTTGCCCTCGAAGCTGCCCCACCAGGCGGGGTTGCGCTTGTAGGTGGTGCGGATGCCGGGTTGACGGTTGGCCAGCATGAAGGGACCGGTGCCGTTCTGGTTGAAACCGGCGAAGCTTTCTTCCTTGTTCTTGAAGTCCAGCGGGCGCGTCACCTTGTGCTTTTCGGCCCAGGCCCTGTTCATCATCCACAGCGTGTCGAGGTGCTGCACGAAGATGGGGTTGACCCGGGCGAGGCGAAATTCGACCGTCAGCGGGTCGATCGCCACCGGCGTGCCGACGGCGTTGGCGTAGACGTTGATGTTGGACGTGGGCCCCTGCGCGCGCTGGATCGAGAACACGACGTCGGCCGAAGTGAAGGGCGCGCCGTCGTGGAACTTCACGTTCGGCCGCAGCTTGAAGCGCCAGACCAGCGGGGCCGTCTGCTCCCAGCTCAGCGCCAGGCTGGGCACGATCTGCAGGTTGCGATCGCGACGGGTCAGGCGCTCGTACACCTGTCCGTTCATCATGTTCGTCATGGACTCGTTCTGCGAGTGCGGGTCCATGGTCTGCGGGTCGCCCTGGCTGGCCCAGCGCAGGGTCTTGGCCGCCACCGGCGCGGCGGCCATGGCAAGGCCCAGCGCAGCGGCCAGCAAGACGGTGACAAGGCGGTTGGTCATCGCGGGTTCGCTCCGGGCATGTTCATGTGCGCCGCAGTGTAGGCAATGGGCATGCCGCCCGCATCTGATACCCGTATCTGCCGCTCGTATCTGCCGCTCGTATCTGTCGCCCGTATCTGCTGCCCGTATCCGCTGCCCTCGCCTGTGATGTCACCCCGTGCCGTTCAGCCGGCGCGCGAACGCTTCAGCAGCTCGGGCTGCATCCACAGATCCTCCGTTGCGCCGAACTCGTGGTCCG
>JBBSCX010000184.1:0-7419 GCA_038249905.1 Burkholderiales bacterium | reverse complement strand
CCGCCGCTACCCGAACGGCACGCGCCTGTTCGGCAAGATCACCAACATCGCCGACTACGGCGCTTTCGTCGAGATCGAGCCGGGCATCGAAGGCCTGGTGCACGTGTCGGAGATGGACTGGACCAACAAGAACGTCGCCCCCAGCAAGATCGTCACGCTGGGCGAAGAGGTCGAGGTCATGGTGCTGGAGATCGACGAGGACAAGCGTCGCATCAGCCTGGGCATGAAGCAGTGCAAGGCCAACCCCTGGGAAGAGTTCAGCGCCACCGTCAAGCGCGGCGACAAGGTCAAGGGCCCCGTCAAGTCGATCACCGACTTCGGCGTCTTCGTCGGCCTGACCGCCGGCATCGACGGTCTGGTGCACCTGTCCGACCTGTCCTGGCACGAGCCGGGCGAGGCCGCCGTGCGCAACTACAAGAAGGGCCAGGAAGTCGAGGCCCTGGTGCTGGCCGTGGACGTCGAGCGCGAGCGCATCAGCCTGGGCATCAAGCAGCTGGACATCGACCCCTTCACCAGCTTCACGACGCTGAACGACCGCGGCGCGGTCGTCAACGGCAAGGTCAAGACGGTGGACGCCCGCGGAGCCGAGATCCAGCTCAACGAAGACGTGACCGGCTATCTGCGCGCCTCCGAGATCAGCCGCGACCGCGTGGAAGACGCGCGCAACGTGCTGAAGGACGGCGACGAGGTCAGCGTGATGGTGATCAACGTCGACCGCAAGCTGCGCTCGATCCAGCTGTCGATCAAGGCCAAGGACAACGCCGACGAGCAACAGGGCATGCAAGCCCTGCGCCAAAGCAGCGAGCGTGAAAACGCCGGCACCACGAGCCTGGGTGCGCTGCTGCGCGCCAAGCTCGACACGCAGAAGGAATAAGCCCCCGTCTGCCAGCGCCCCGCGTGCCGCCCCTGCGGCACCCGGGGCGTTTTCCTGAACTGCGCCGCACGGCGAGGCTCAGGACAACGCCCCCGAACTGACGTCCTGACGGCTGCGTCCCGACCGTCACGTCCTGACCGCACGCCCTGACAGCCGCCCCCATGACCCGCTCCGACCTCGTCAACCGCCTGGCCGAACGCTTCTCGCAGCTGACGCAACGCGACACCGAGTTCGCCGTCAAGACCATGCTTGACGCCATGAGCGACGCGCTGGGCCGCGGCCACCGCATCGAGATCCGCGGCTTCGGCAGTTTCAGCATCAACCGCCGCCCGCCCCGCCTGGGCCGCAACCCGCGCAGCGGCGAGCAGGTCACGATCCCCGAGAAGCGGGTGCCGCACTTCAAGCCCGGCAAGGCGCTGCGCGAAGCCGTGGACCTGGAGGCCGTGTCTGACATGTCTGCCGTGTCTGCCGTGTCTGCCGTGTCTGACGTCACCGATGTCGCTGACGTTGCCGCTGACGTTGCCGCTGACGGCGCACGCGCCGCCGCCGGCGCGGGCCGCGCCTGATGCGAGCCGGCCGTCACCGGCAGCGTCCTTAGAATCTGCGGCCCATGCGCCTGCTTGCCTGGGCCTTTCGCGGCCTGCTCTTCTTCACCCTGTTCGCATTTGCGCTGAACAACCAGCAGCCGGTGACGGTGCGCTGGTTCTTCGGTGTCGAATGGACCACGCCGATGGTGATCGTGGTGCTGGTGGCGCTGGCCCTGGGCTGCGCGATCGGGGTGCTGGCGATGGTGCCCAGCTGGTGGTACCACCGGCGCGTGGCGCAGCGCAACGCGCCACCGCCTGCGCCCAGGGCCGTGTCGGGCGGGCCGTCCACCGTCGTGCCCTCGGAGTTCGGTCCCGAGCCACCGCGCGACGGCGTCTGAACCCCAGGGCAACCCGCGACGATGGAATTCGACCTGCAGTGGCTGCTGATCGGCCTGCCGCTGGCCTTTGCGACCGGTTGGCTGGCGTCGCGCGTCGATCTGCGCCAGCTCCGGCGCCAGCGTCGGGATGCCCCACGGGCCTACTTCGAGGGCCTGAACCTGTTGCTGAACGAGCAGCAGGACAAGGCCATCGACGCCTTCATCGAAGCGGTGCAGAACGACCCCGACACCACCGAATTGCACTTTGCCCTGGGCAACCTGTTCCGCCGCCGCGGCGAGTTCCAACGTGCCGTGCGCGTGCACGAACACCTGCTGCGCCGTGGTGACCTCGGTGCCGCCGAGCGCGACCGGGCCCAGCACGCGCTGGCGCAGGACTTCATGCAGGCCGGACTCTTCGACCGCGCCGAGACCGCTTACCGCGCGCTGGAGGGCACCGCCTTCGACGGCGAGGCGCGGCTGGCCCTGTTGTCGCTGTACGAACGTTCGCGCGAATGGTCGCAGGCGATCGTGATGGCGCACCGGCTGGAGCAGTCAGGTGGCGGCTCTTTCGCCTCGCGCATCGCGCATTACGAATGTGAACGGGCGCTGGAAGCCGATGCCGCCGGACGCAGCGACGACGGCGACGCGGCTCTGGCGCGCGCCCGTGTCGCCGCCCCCGCTGCCGCGCGGCCGCTGCTGCTGGCCGGACAGCGGGCACTGAAGGCCGGCGCGCACGAAGTCGCGATGCAGGCCTGGGGCGAACTGCACGAGCGCCACCCGGCCGAGTTCCTGCTGGTGGCCAGCGCCTATGTCGATGCCGCGCGCGGTTGTGGCCGGCTGGGCCCGGCGCGGGCGGTGCTGAGCGCGCTGCACGAACAACTGCCAGCGGTGGAACTGCTGCAGGCCCTGGACGCGCTGGACGCGGCCGTTGCCGCCGAGACGACGTCGGCTGCCGGCACCGTGGCGACGGCGTCGCCAGGGGCTGCGCGCTGGGCCGAGCAATTGCGCCGTCGCCCGTCGCTGACCGCCGCCCAGCAATGGCTGGCGCAGCTCGACAGTGACGATACGGGCGGCCTGCCCGCCGAGGGCCGCGCCGCACTGCAGGAGGCCGTGGCCCGTGCCGCGCGCCCGCTGCAGCGCTACCGCTGCGCCGCCTGTGGCTTTGAAGCCCAGCACTACTTCTGGCAGTGCCCGGGCTGCCTGAGCTGGGACAGCTACCCGCCGCAGCGCATCGACGCGCTGTAAGCCGCCGGCCCGGCGCCAAGGCCAGAGCCGCGGCTGTCCGTCAGGCTGGCGCCGGTGCTATGGCTGCCGGCGTTGCGGGCATTGCGGGCCTGGCCGCAGGTGCGGGCAGCGAGGCCGGACCGTCTGCGGACTTGCACTTGCCCTGGCGCTCGAACCAGTAGAGCACGTTGCCCACCATGGCGATGCTGCCCGAAACGACGGCACTGGCGGCAGTGACCACGCCTGTGGCCACCATCATCGCCGTGCACTCCGCGCCGTCGCACTTCTTGAAGCGTTCGGCCGACGTGGTCTCCAGCACCACCTCGCGCTTCATCATGCGGCAGCCCTCGTCGTAGCTCTCGCGGGTCTGCGGCACGACGACACAGCCCGCCAGCCAGACGACGACAAGCGCCAGCAGCAGTCGGCTTGGGGCAGCTTGGCAGGTGGGGGGCATCGGTCGACTCCGCGGCGGGATGAGGGTCTGGCGTCCGGGGTTGGGCGGTGCCCGCCAGCGCTCAGTCGGCACCCAGCAGCCGGGTCGCCACGCCGACGATGCCGATGGCCGCGGGCGTGCCCGGCATCACCGCCATCAGCAGCTGGCGGCGCAGCACGGCCTCGCGCACGGCGGGGTCGGAGGGCACCTCGCCCAGCAGTTCCAGCGTCAACGGGGTGTCGAGCTCGGGGCTGACATAGCGGTCCACCACCTGCTGCAACTGCGTGCGCACGCTGCGCCCTTCGCCGGGGCGGCGCACCTGGTTGACCACCAGCGACACATGTCGCCGTCCTTGCGTCGCCGACAGCACCTTGATGGTGGCATAGGCATCGGTCATCGAGGTCGGCTCGGGCGTGGCCACGATCAGTACCTGGCCCGCCAGCGAGACCGTGAACAGCACCACATCGGAGATGCCGGCGCCGGTGTCCAGCAGCACATGGTCGTAGCGCGGCGCGACGTCGGCGATGACCTGCAGCAGCTGGTCGCGCACCTCGGACGTCATGCGCGAGTACTCGACCATGCCCGACCCCGCCAGCAGCACATCGAAGCCGCCGGGCGCGGGCAGGATGGCGTCGTTCAGGCTGCAACGCCCGGTGAAGACATCGTGCAAGGTCACCTTGGGGAACAGGTTCAGCACCACGTCCAGGTTGGCCAGACCGAGGTCGGCGTCGAGCACCAGCACACGCCGGCCGGCGCGGGCCAGCGCAGCGGCCAGGTTGGCCGAGACGAAGGTCTTGCCGACGCCACCCTTGCCACTCGTGACGGCGGTGATGCGCGAGCGCAGATCGCGAGCGGGTCGCCCTGCAATCGTGCCGGCCTGCGGCGGCGCAGGCGGGGGCCTGGGCGTAGGCGTTGGCGTTGGCGTTGGCGTTGGCGAAGAAGGGATCATTCAGTGTCCTGGAAGACGAAGGTGTCGAACAGCATCCGCTTCTCCTCGGCGCTGACGACAGGCATGGCGGTGGGCTCCAGGCACACGCGGTTGCGGCCCTGGTCCTTGGCCCGATAAAGTTGCTGGTCGGCACGCTCGACCCACAGCCCGGGGGTGGACCGCACCCACTGCGGCGCATAGGCGCCACCCAGGCTGATGGTGGCCTGCACTTGTTGACGCAGCCCGATGGCCACCGGCGTGCCGGCGACGCGGCGGCGCACCCGTTCGGCCACGGTCTCGGCAAAAGGCTGCGGGCAGTTGGGCAGGATGATGGCGAACTCTTCGCCGCCCACGCGCGCCACCAGATCCATCGGCCGAACGCTGTCCAGCAGCGCACTGGCCACGGCACGGATGACCTCGTCGCCCGCGGCATGGCCGTGGTCGTCGTTGACGCGCTTGAAGTGGTCGATGTCCACCGCCAGCAGCAACGCAGGTTCACCGCTGCGGGCGACACGGTCGATCTCGCGCGCCAGTGCGGCGTCGAAGGCGCGGCGGTTGGCCAGACCAGTCAGCGCGTCCTTGCTGGACAGATTGACCAGTGCGTCCACCAGGCCTTGCAGCCAGGCGGGGCTGAAGGGCTCGCCGGCAGGCGGGGGCAGTCCCGACTGAGCCAGCAGTTGCAGCGCCTGCTCCAGGTGCAGGGCCGGCACGGCGGCCCGGGCATCCACCGACGCGTCCAGTGCAGCGAGCGTGCCGGTGTGCGCGACCGTGGTCGGCCCATCAGCGGTGGCGGCCCGAGGGCTTGGATTGAGGTGTCGGGCCACGGGCGCTGGAGGTGATTGCGGATGGGTGTCGCGGGCGAATTCAACGGCAAATCAGTCTAGCAGCGCCCACCCGCGCCACAGGACCGGAACTGCGGGTCGATCACCTGCCATCTCTGCGACTGGCGCTGGCCCCATCGGCGCCAAACTGCCTCGCCCACTGCCACCGCCATGTCCACGCTTACCGCACCTTCCGTCGCCGGCGACCCCGAATTTGCGTTCGCGCCCGCCGATTTCGACCGCATCCGCCAGCTGATCTATCAGCGCGCCGGCATCAGCCTGCACGCGGGCAAGCAGGCGATGGTCTACAGCCGCCTGTCGCGCCGCCTGCGCGACACCGGGCGGCGCAGCTTCTCCGACTATCTGCAGTGGCTGGAACAGACCCCGCCCGCTGCGGCCGAGGCCGAATGGCAGGAATTCGTCAACTGCCTGACGACCAATCTGACCGCCTTCTTCCGCGAAGAGCACCACTTCCACGCCCTGGTGGACGACCTGCGCGCCCGCGCCGCCCTGCGCGCCACGCGGCCCGGCACACAGCCGCTGCGCATCTGGTGCAACGCCGCCAGCACGGGCGAAGAGCCGTACTCGCTGGCCATGACGGCGGTCGAGGCACTGGGCGCCGGGGTTCCGGTGCAACTGCTGTGCACCGACATCGACACCCAGGTGTTGGCCAAGGCGCGGCGCGGCGCTTATGACGCCGATGCACGCGGCCTGGATGACACGCGACTGAAGCGCCACTTCCTGCGCGGCACGGGGGCCAACGCCGGGCAGATTCGCATCAAGCCGGAACTGGCGCGGCTGGTCGAGCTGCGCCCCTTCAACCTGATGAACACGCAGTGGACGGCGCTGGGCGAGCCCTTCGACATCATCTTCTGCCGCAACGTGATGATCTATTTCGACCACCCGACCCAGCGCCAGGTGCTGGAGCGCATGCACCGCGTGCTGCTGCCGGGCGGGCTGCTGTACGTGGGCCATTCAGAGAACTTCACCGACGCGCGCGACCTCTTCCGGCTGCGTGGCAAGACCATCTACGAGCGCGTTTAGCCCAGCGTCTGGGCACCGGCGCTTCAAGTCGCGGCGCGGCCGGCCGACAACCTGCACAGAGCCCACACCATCCGATGGCCGCGTTGTCACCCACCCTGCCCGCCCCTGCTGCATCCCTGTCGACCGCCGCGCCCGCCGGCGGACGCCTGGAGCGCCTGCGCAGCGCGTCGCGACGGCCGGGCGAGGCCTCGTTCTTCTTCTACGACGCGCACTTCCGCAACGACGCGGTCAAGGTGCTGCCCGGCGAGTACTTCGTGCATGACGAGGACATGCTGGTGCTGACCACGCTGGGCTCGTGCATCGCCGCCTGCCTGTGGGACCGTGAACGCCGCATCGGCGGCATGAACCACTTCCTGTTGCCCGACGGTGGCAGCACCGGCGGCGCCGACAGCGGCCGTTACGGCAGCTTCGCAATGGACCAGCTGATCGGTCAGCTGGTGCGGCGCGGCGCCAGACGCGAGACCATGGAGGCCAAGGTCTTCGGCGGCGGCGCCGTCATCAACGGCATGAGCAGCATCAACGTCGGCCAGCAGAACACCGCGTTCGTGCTCGACTACCTGAAGACCGAGCGCATCCCGGTCGTCAGCAAGGACGTGCTGGACATCTACCCGCGCAAGGTCTGCTTCCTGCCCGCCAGCGGCAAGGCCATGATCAAGCGCCTGGCCACCGCCAACCTCGAAGCCCTGGCGGCACAGGAACGCGCCGCGCTCAGCCGCACCGCGCCCGCCACCGGCGGCAGCGTCGACCTGTTCTGATGCCGTCCCCCATGCACCCCACCGCCAACACCGCCAACGCCGCCCCCCTGCGAACGCCCGGCACAGGCCGCGGGGCGCGGGCCCGCACCCGCGTCGTCGTCGTCGACGACTCGGCCCTGGTGCGCAGCCTGCTGGCCGACATCATCAACCGCCAGCCCGACATGTGCTGCGTCGGCGCGGCCAGCGACCCGCTGGTGGCGCGCGAGATGATCCGCGACCTGAACCCCGACGTCATCACGCTCGACGTGGAGATGCCGCGCATGGACGGCATCGACTTCCTGGCGCGGCTGATGCGCCTGCGACCGATGCCGGTGGTGATGGTTAGCACCTTGACCGAGCGCTGCGCCGACGTCACATTGCGTGCGCTGGAACTCGGCGCCATCGACTTCGTCGCCAAACCCACTGTGGGCGTGGCCGACGGCCTGCGGCAGCTGGG
>JBBSCX010000183.1:0-7470 GCA_038249905.1 Burkholderiales bacterium | reverse complement strand
CAGCAGCAGGCCACGGAATTCGGCCCGCCAGTCCTCGAAGCTGCGCCCGGCCTGGGGCTGGAACTGCGGCACCCACCAGGGCATCACCGTCAGGCGGCCGTCTTCCCACAGCGCGCAATGGCCCGGCGGCAGCCGGTGCACACCGGCAAACACGGTGCGCGGCGAAGGGATGACGTGGAAGAACAGGTAGTCGAACAGGGCCTGCGGGTCGAGTTCGGCATTGGCGCCGGCCAGGTCGTCGGCGCGTTCGGCGGTGTGCAGTCGGCCCTGGCTGTCGATGCGCCAGCACAGGCTGCGCGTGGCAAAGCGGTCCACGGCCAGAAAGGCGCGGCCGCGGGCGTCTTGCACGGCGACGGCAAAGTCGCCCTGCGCCGCACGCGCTGCCGCCACCGGGCCGCCGGCTTCCCAGGCGGCGGCAAAGGCCGCGGCGGGGCCATGCAGGCGGGCGCACTCGGCCAGGGTCGGGTCGGTGAAGCGGGGGTGGCCCAGGCAGAAGGTGGCGGATGGGGGCATGGGGGCGGTGGGCGGGCGGTGCCCTGCTCGGCCGATAGACAGTGTCCTGCATGCTGCCTGAGAAAGCGGACGCCGCCGTGTTTGCGTCTGTCCGTGGCGTGAGGGATTGCGCTCGCAGGACCGGCACGACGCGGGCGGTGCGCCAGTTGCGGAGCCACAAAGCAACGCGCGGAACCAGCTGCGCGTGGATCAGGGCCTCAGCGCGGGTCGCACAGCGCCTGCATGATGTCTCGCGAATAGTCGATCTCGTGGTTGAAACGTGACGACCCGGCCAAACAAGTCCAACGGGCGATTTGCAGCATCAGCCGGCTGGTGTACGGGCCGCAACGGGGGCAGTTCGTCGTCAGCAAACCGCCCGCAATGCTGGCCCGCATGCGGCGAACGTCCGGGCCAGCGTACCAGTTCGAATTCCACTGATTCTTGATCCCCTCGGGGGCCGCATGTGGGCACGGCAGGTGCCCCGGATACGCCTGCCAATACACGTCGCCCGCCGCGCAACGAAAGCCTTGCAGCCAGGCGTTGTAGAGCCTGTGCTGCACAAACCACGCGCTGGGCAGCGCGGTGATGAGTTCAACCAGCCGCCCGTCGAAGAAGGGCGCCAGCATCTCGACCCTGGAATCGAGAATGTGTTCAAAGTGGTCGTAGAGATGCCGCGCCTGGTCGTTGTGCAGGTAGAAGAGAAACAACCTTCGATCCGGCGCCGCGGTCGATACGGATTCCAGCTCCTCGAGAACGCCCGAAATCGCCATTTCTGCCATCTGCGCAGCCTGGCCCCGGCCCAGTTGTCGCGTGCGCCGCGTGGCCAGTACCGGAAACATGGCCACGGCCAGGGCGCGGTCAGGCTTTTGCGCTGCGGCTTCGACCTGGTCTGGTGTCAGGTACACGTGGCCCATGCCGACGCTGCCACCGTCCCCTGACCAGATCAGCCTGGGGCCTGCGCCCTTGGTCGAATCAAAGTGCTGGCGCGCGTACAGCGCGAACGGGTCCAGCGCGGACTTCACCCGATCTGCGGGCGTGCGGTAGCTGGTCAGGTGCTGCGTGCCCAGTTTGGCAGCGATCAACTCTCCGACCACGACGTCTTCACTGCCTCTGAAGGCTGTGCAAAAGGTGCTGACAGACTGCCCCTGATCCACCAGTTCAGCCACCACGGCGCGCGAGTCCATGCCGCCGGACAAGAAGGCTTCCTGCGGGCCGTCGATGACTCTGTCCCGAACGGCCTGAGCGAAGACCGTGTGCAGCGCGTGGACAGCCCCTGGCCAGTCAAGGCCCACAGGCTTGGTCTGACACCAGTCGTGGTACCGCTCGCGCTGGATCGCCAGATTGAGGTCGATCTCGACGGCCTCGCCTGGGCGCAGGACGCTCACATTCACGAAGGCCGTACGTCTGCCCAGCGGTTGCCCGAGATACACGATCTCGGCCATGCCTTGCGGGTCGGGTTGAAGGTGCGTGGCCAGACTCTTGATGCTCTTCAAAAGCCGTAGGCTCGTCGCGAAAACCACGCAGTCTGCCGTGGTCAGAAGATACAGGGGGCGGTTGGCGAGCTTGTCGGTCGCCAGGACCATCGTGTGGCGGGCAGCGTTCCACGCCGCGGCAGCGAACATGCCATGCGCCTGTTGCAACGCACCCAGGTTTGCCTGGCCCAGGGCTGCCATTGCCTGGCGCACGCTTTCGTCGCGCGAACATGCCTGGCCGTGCGCCGCGAAGAGGGGGTCTCCGGCAACCACGCCCACGGTCCCAGTTCCGTCATGGACGATGCAGTTTCTGTCGTTCCATGCGTCGACCAGCGAAGCGGCCAGCCACACCCGCCCGTCGCTGTAGGTCGATGGCGCGTCCAGATCAGGCCGTGTCAGCCAAGCCAGCGCGTCCTGTCGGGCGCCCGTCCACTGGGCATCTTCGGGCGGCGGCGGATCCTTGAACAACCAACCAATGAAATGAGTCATGTCAGGTGCGGTCTTGGTCGGGCCTAAGGCCTGGCCAGTTCTGGCATGGGCCACAGTCGATTCAACACGTTCCGCACGCCAGCGCGCCAGAGGTGCATTTTGCGTTCCGTCAGCAGCGCGATGAGCCAGCAAGCCAATAGCACTGCCATGGCTGCGGCGATGGCGACCGAGACGGTCTGCTGCTCGGCAGGGATCAACGCGCCTGCCAAACTCGTCATGGGCCGGTGAAACAGATAAAGCGTGAAAGAAAAACCCGCGAGCGTCCCCCACCAGTGTCTTGTGGCCAAAAAGACTTGCTGGATGAGGAGTGGCAACTGCTGGAACGCAACCAGATGCATGGCAAGCGTCACCGCGATGAGGTAGTCGGTAACGAGCCGCTGGGAAGCCTCGAGTCGCCAGAAGCCGGGGACGTTGTGGTGGAGATAGTCCTTCAGGACGTGCTCGATCCCGCTGAGGTTGAGCAGCCAGATGAACCCCGCGGCACCGACCCAAATCAACAAGGCAAGATTCGGTCGCGTCTGGAATACCGGGCGCGGCCGCGCTGCCAGCCAAGCGCCAAGTATCCAGATGGGAAAAAGCAGGACGATTCCCGGACCCGCGATCAAGGCCAGGCCTCCTATCGACATCCAACGCCAGCGGCCCTGCACGAAGAAGAAGGCGCAGAACAGGGCGTAGTACCAGACCTCGTAGCACAGGGACCAATAAGGTCCGTTCAGCGTCAGATCGGTCGGAAGTCCCCATGACTCGTTCAGGAACAGCAGGCTCGCAGCGATGTCGCCGGCGTCCAAGGGGCGCCAGCTTGCAATCGCGCGCGTCTCTGCCGGCCAAACCGTGGCCGACACCACGGCCAGCGCCACGCTGAACACTACCGCCGGCAGCACCACGGAGTAGATCCGGGACACGCGCGCGACCACGTAGTCGCGTGTCGTTCCGCGACGTGTTGCGGTGCTGGCGTAGATGATGTAGCCCGACATCACGAAGAAGACGATCACAGCCTCGTGTTTCAGCTGGGCCAGCGGCATCCAGGACATGTTGAATCCGTCCTGGACCATGTGCCCAAGCAATACCGCCAGCGCTGCGATGAAGCGCAGGAAGTCCAGATACGCCGAGAGCGCTGGGGTGAGCTTCATGGCAAGGCAGCTGCGGTCGCCATTGCCCGATTGCAGGTGGGCGTGACGACGGCGACGTCGACGGTCGTGCGGTCTGCTGCCACGTGTCAGCCGCGCTGAGTTTGAAAGGCGCCAGGGTCGCGCGGGGGGTGGGCCAGCGGTACCGCTTGGGCGGCGTGGCGGTATTGATGGGTCGGCGTCTGGTCTGCTGGCAGTTTGATGGCCCGGCTGCGCGCGTGGGCCCGCGGCCGCAAGCGCGGTGTGCCTGACGCGCCAGGCTCCAGGTCGCCTGCGGTGATGCGAAAGTTGCCCCGCTTTTCGTTGCTCAGCCATGGCCCTGCGTCCCCACCACCCCACAGCAGGTTGTTGGCGCACTGGACTTCAACCTCGCCCGGCGCGATGCGCAGGAAGATGCCGCCTCCGCTGCGCTGGTCGAACAGGCTGTTGTGGGCCAGCGTCAGCCGGTTGGTGGGCCAGCCATAGCCTTCGACGCCGTAAGAAACAAGGTGCGGGTTGCGCGTGGCTGGGGCCTGTTCGATCAGATTACCCACGGCCACTGCCACGCCGCCCGAAGGAAATTCGAGCTCGTAGCTTGCAATGCCCCCGTCGCCGTCGGCCAGCAGGCTGTAGCGCACCTCGGTGTGCGCAGCGCGGGACTTGATCAGGTGGCCTTCGCGGGCGTGGTGGAACCAGCTCCCTTGCACCCGCAGCCGGCCGATGCTGCCGGCATACAGGTTGTGGCTCTGCCCGTCGCCATGGCCGTTGTGGCCGAACTCGCAGTGCAAGACGTCGAGTTCGACGTCCGCAAAGTTGCTGGTCAGGATGCCGTTCTCGTTGTCGATGAAACGGCAGCCGCGCACCCGCGCCTGGCCACGCTCCAGGCGGATGCCGGCGCCGTTGCGCGCCGATACGCGCGAGCCGCTGAAGTCGATGCCTTCGATGTCGAACTGGCCGCCGCGCAGCACCCAGGTGGCCTTGCCTTCTGCTGCGCGGCCCGCGGCCGGCAGGCTGACGCGGCCGCCGACCGCGCGCAGGGTCAGGCGGTCCTGCAGCCACACGGCGGCGTCGCCGGGGTAGGTGCCGGCCTCGATCTCGACCACGGCACCGTCGGTGGCCACAGCGGCCGCGGCGGCGGGTGTGCGCAGCGCGTGCCCGGGGCCCACGCGCAGCACCGCGCTGGCATCACCGCTGCGGGGCGTGGCTTGGGCAGATGCCGCCCAGGGCGCCAGCGCCATGCAGGCCAATGCCTGACGACGACCCGCCAGCAGGGCCTGCTCGTGCCAGCCGACCGTCATGCCGGCATCCCCATGCCCTTGGGCCGCGCCGCCAGCTGCTGCGGCGTGGCGTAGATCGTGATGCCCTCGTCAGCCAGCTGCATCAGATGGGCCAGGAAGGCCGGCCCCGGGATCGTCCACGCCATCGCCTGACCCACCGGGCCGTTGCGCTTCAGCCCGACAGCGTCGAACTCGGCCGCGAACCACTCGCGCAGGTCGGCACGGGCCTTGTGGTCGATGCGCTGCGGCATCATTTCGGGCACGAAGGGCCGCACCGGCACCTGCCACAAGCGGCCCGCGGCGTCGCGGCTGGGCAGGTGCCAGGTCTTGTCGAGCCAGACGTTCATCGGGAATCGGTCGCCCAGCGTGTCTTCGGCCAGGTGGTAGTAGGTGACAGGACCCATCGAGATGCCCAGGCCCAGCACCTGGCCCCGTGCCAGGGTGCTGAAACGCTGCCAGGGCGAGCCTTCTCCGAAGACCGAAGGCGCCTGGTGGTGGGCCTCGGTCAGCCACGCGGCGTGCCGGCCCCAGGCCGACACCGAATGCGTGGGGTGCACACTGCGCTGCACGCCAGTTGTGGCCAGAAAGGCTTCGGGCAGCGCGCCCATGTGGGTGCCGTGCTGGCGGATGTCGAACTCGTAGCCGGGCATCTCGCAGGTGCCCAGGATGGTGCCGCCGGGCAACCAGTAGGTGGGCAGCACCAGCGTGCCCTCGGCACCGACGGCGTCCTGCAGCGCGCCGATGACGGCGGCCGGGCCGCCTTCGACAAAGCCCAGGCTTTTCAGCGAGCTGTGGATGAACAGCGCGTCTCCGGGTGCGATGCCCAGCGCGCTCAGGCCGGCGGCCAGCGTGGCGCGGTCGACATGCGGCGCCGTCTGCTGCAGCGCAGCCGCGCGCTGGCGCGCCTGGCGCGCAGCCAGCGCGGCCTTGACGCGTTGCTTCAGGCCGTCAAGCACGGGCATTACGGTCGGGAGTTGTGGCACACGCTGCGCCAGCGTCGATGTCGGCTTCCAGCAACTGGGCGTCGATGCAGAACTTGGCGGCCCAGTTGAGGTATTGCCAGCGGCCGTACTCGCCGTCGACCGGGAACGCGCCCTTGACGCCGCCGCGGCGCTCAGGCGGGCCGTCCATCTGCACGGTGCGACGCACGTAGGCGTTCAGCCGCCGCGCCGCGGCCCGCAGGTCGGCGCGGCCGGTGGTCTGGTGCAGCATCAGCAGGCAGTGCGCAATCTGCACGCTGCCGGTCAGGCAGACCCAGTCGACGGTGGGCTGCCAGCGCGCATTCCACTGCCCCGGCAGGCGGCCGTCGGCCGGCACCAGGGGCACGATGGCGTCGGCGGTGCGCAGCGCGGCGGCCAGCCATTGCGGGTCTTGCGTCAGACGGTGGGCCTCGATCACCCCACGCAATGCATAGCCGATGGTGTGCGTCAGCGGCTGCGTCGGGTCTGAGAGGCAGTTGCTGCCAAACCAGCCGTTGGGCTGCTGCTTGGCCACGGCCCAGGCCACCTGGCGCAGACCGGCATCGCCGTAGCCCTGGCCCGGCGCCACGCGCTCGGCCTCGAACAGGCCCCAGGACACATGTGTCTCGTACGCCTTTTCGCCGGGTGCGGCAAAGGGCGTGGGGTGGCGGCGCCAGCAGCCGTCGGCGTCCAGACTGTCGCGCAACCAGGCGGCGGCCTTGTGCATGGCCTGCAGGTAGGCAGCGTCTCCGTACTCGGCCGCGCCGGCGGCCAAGCCCAGCAGGATCTGCCCGGTGTTGAAGGTGACCGGCACACGCGGTGTGGCGTCGACCTTGCCGCCCTGAAAGCCGCCTTCGGCAAACTGGATGGCCACGCACCAGTCCAGCATGCGGCGCGCGCGCTGGTGCAGTTCGGCAGTGCCGCGGCGGCGCGCCACTTCGATGAAGGTGGGGATGATGTAGCCCGTGGTCTCGGGGTAGGACGTGGCCCAGCCGTTGACGAGGTGGTAGTCGCGTGCCACCCCGCCGTCGGCCGAGGCACTGCGGTCCTGCGCGGTGCACAGCCATTGCAGGTTGGCGTCGACGACGGCGGCGATGCCAGGGTCGGTGGCGGCCAGGCCGTCGCGGCGGTCGCGTGCGGCTTCGGCGGCGGCGGCCTCGGGCACGCGCTCGGGGGCGATCAGTTGCTTGAGCTTGCGCAGCAGCGCCGACATGGGCGGGGTCCTCTCAGGTGGCTGGGGGCTTGGGCGGCAGCGCGGATTGTGGTGCGCGCATGCCACTGTGCAACGCCCGAGCGGCCACGCCGGGCCCACTTCCATGCAAGCTTGCGCAGTTCAGGCGGGGTCGGTCGCCGTCACCGGCTGTGCCACACGTGCCAGGTGCCGGGCCAGTTCGGCCGTGCGCTGCAGGCGCGACGCGCGGTGCACCGCGTCGGCGGCGGGCCGCGTACCAGCTTCGGGGTTGCCCAGCACGGCAGCCAGCAGCGGGGCGATGGCGGCGGCGTCTTCCAACGCTGCGATCGCCGTTATGCCCGCCTGCCGCAATACGGCCGCAGTGTCGCCCTGCGGGTCGGCCAGTCCGACCACGGGGCGGCCGGCGCGCAGGTATTCGTACAGCTTGGCGGGGATCTGCGCATTGCAGTTGGCCGCCTGCATCACCAGCAGCGCGTCGGCTTG
>JBBSCX010000182.1:0-7512 GCA_038249905.1 Burkholderiales bacterium | reverse complement strand
GGCCGAACTTGTTGAGGTAATTGACGACACCGCTGTTGGCCACCGGCACGCCGAACAGGGTGGCCGTCGCGCTGGCGTCGGCGCTGTCGGGGTTGGGCTCAAACACGCCGGTCGTGGCGCTCCATTCAGACGCCGGGTTGGCGGTCGATGGCGCGCCCGGGTTGATGACCTGCGGGCCGACGAACTTCTGGCGGGCTCGCAATACGCCGCCGTCACGCTGGATGTTGCTGTCGTTGAGATAGCCGAAGGTCGAGAAGCGCATGCGATCGGCGTACTGGTGGATCAGGCCCTCGGGCTTCCAGTGGCCGCTGGGGTACTGGCGGCAGTTGGCCTCCAGCCCGCCGGCGGCGGCCGAGGCGTCGCAGACCTTGACGCGCACACTCAACTCATAGGTCGTGCCCGCATCCCAGGCGACGCCGGGGTTGTAGATGCTGACAGCGACAGCGCTGGGGTCGCCGGTGCCTGTGATGCGCATCTTGTTGCCGTAACCGCGCACCCGCATCTTGAAGGAGGTGCCGGCGAAGGGCGTGGTGTTGGCGATCGTCGTGGCGCTGGTGAATGAACGATCGGGGAAGTTGGCGGCACCGTTGCTGCCGCCCTGGCCCGAGGCCCAGGCCTTCTCGATGATGGTGGTGGTCACTCCGTCGACGACGCGGTAGCCCCCGGTCAGCGCCCAGCGGAACGGGTCCACGGTCTGCATCGTGGCCCAGTTCAGGAAGTTGCCGCTCCACTTGCTGTCGTTGCCACCCGTGCAGCGCTTGTCACTGGTGCTGCCGGCCGGGAAGAAGTGGCTCTCACCCTCGGTCGCGCCAAGTTGGTAGCCATAGCACTTGCCCGGGTCGAAGTAGCCCAGATAGGCCTGCGCGCCAGCGCTGTCGTCGTAATCGCCGATGTGGGCGACGCTGATGGCGGTAGGAAATTCGACCGATAGCGCGAGCACCAGGTTGCCCGGCACACCGGTGCTGCTGAACAGCGGCTGGTCGGCCAATGCGGTTTGCGCCTGCACGACGCCATGCGCGGCCATCAGCGCGAGCGCGACGGTGGCGGTGGCAGCCAGGGCCGCCCTGGTTCTGAGGATGCTCATGCTCGGGATCTCCTGGGGCCGCCTGGGGGGTATGTCGTGATGGCGAACGGGTCGCGGCGAACGAGCGACCTCAAAGCGCCAGCGTGGTCTGGAAATACGCCTGGGTGCGGCGCGGGCCGTCGACACGCACGCTCAGCCGGTACAGCACCTGGGGCTGCTGGGTGGCGGCGTTGGGGTCGGACGCGCTGCCACCGCGCGCGTCGGGCGGCGGGCCGACGACACATTGCGCGGTGCCCAGCGCCTCTTCGGTGCCGACGGCGCCGCACAGGCGGTCGAGCACGTAGCGCATGCGCACACCCTGGTCGGCCACGACGATGTCGTTGGCCGCCTGACCGACAGCGGCAAAGGCGGTGGCGTCGATCAGCGCCAGCGGGATGCCCTGCGCATTGGTGGCCAGGCGTTGCGCGCTGTAATTGCGGTTGCTCAGGTCGGCGGCGCGGGCCGCAAAGCTGCTGAGCGCACCCGTCTCCAGGTCGGCCACAGCCACGGCCACAGCCCTTTCGGCCTGGTTGACGAGGTCGCGCTTGAAGGCCATGTTGCCCGCCATGAACAGCGAACTGTTGAACGACCGCACCAGGGCCACGGCGCCCACCAGCAGGATCACCATGCCCACCAATGTGAACAGCAGCACCACGCCGCGCTGGCGTGACCGCGGGGGACGGGCAGTGCCTGGGCTGGCTGGGGGTTGAAGGGTCGCGTGCATGAATGGCGGAAAGGGGTGGCCCGGGACAGATCAGGGGGCACGGGCCAGCAGCACGTTGCGCAGCGGCACGGTCAATTCCACCGTGCGGTGGCGGTAGCGGCGGTCAGCGGCGGCGATGGCCTGCACCTGCTGCACGTCGACCGGCAGGTCGGCGAACAGGGTCAGCGAGGCGGGTGCGACGTCCTCGCGCTCGGCGCGCTGGCTGCGCAGCACCATGCCCAGGCGCACGGCCACGATGCGGGCCAGGTTCAGGCGGCTCGCTTCGCTGCCATCCATCAGCGTGGCGGCGTCCCAGGGCGCGGTGCCCGGGTCCACCCACAGGTCCAGCGTGCCGTCGCCGTTGTCGTCGACGCCATAGACGCCGCGCAGCGCCATCACGCCGTCGGCCAATGGCAACGGGACGGTGCCTTCGATGCCCAGCAGGTCCAGCGCAAACAGCGTGCGGTCGGCACCGACGCCGAAGGCCGTGAACTGCGGCGCGTTGGCCGGCGTTCCGCCGGCGGGACCGGCATTGCCCAGGGTCACCAGCACCGTGCTGGCGCTGGGCGGGCCGAAATCGGCCAGGCCGCGCTCGGGCCCGGTCTCGGTGTGGAAGCGGCCGGCGCCGGTCAGCAGCACGCTGCCTGCCGCGGGCACACCGGCCTGCAACAGCAGGCAGTCATTGCCGCCGTCGGCCAGCAGCAGCAGGTCGTTGGCGGCCAGGCCCAGGGTGTTGCGCAGGCCCAGCGGCGGGCCCAGGGCCAGTACCTCCAGCGGCATTTCGCCCAGACCGGAATTGCCACGCATCACCGTGATCACATCGGACCCGCCTTCCGACTGCCCGCGCCCGATCAGCACCGGCGCCAGCCGCGGCCGCGCCTCGAAGCTGGCAAAGGGCGCCGGCCAGGCGGCAGCGCGCGGCAGCACGCCGGCACCGTCGCGGGTGACGTTCAGCCGGCAGCCGAAAACCTCCTGCCAGCGGTTGCTGTAGCCCGAACCCGCGCTGCGCATGGTCCCGTCCAGCAGTGCCGCGACATAGGTGCCCGTCTGCGTGGTGTCGTTGGATGCCAGCAGCGACCGGTTGCGACCTTCGCCGCCCACCAGGATGGTGCTGACGGCCAGCGTCAGCACCAGACCGATGACCACCGTGACCATCAGCTCGATGAGCGAAAAGCCGCGCTGGTTGCGGCCGGCCGTGTTCATGGCACCAGCACCTGCGTCTGATAGCGCTGGTCGATGCCGGTGCTGACATGCGGCGGGCGCCAGCTGATGGTGACGGTGGCGAGGTTGCCGTCCACCGCCACGGTGCCGCTGCCGTTGGACAGGCCCGGGCCGGTCGCATCGGCCACGCGCCCGGCCCAGGCCTCGATGGCGGCCGCGGGCAGGTTGACACTGCCGGTGGTCCACATCAGCGACACGACTTCATTGGCCAGCAGGGCCGCACGGCTGCTGTCTTCGGCCGACACCGCCACCTGCGACGCCTTGGCCTGCAGGCCGACCAGCCCCAGCAGACCCCCGCCCAGCACGGCCAGGCTGATCAGGATCTCGATCAGGGACGACCCACGCTGGCGACGCGGGCGAAACGGGGCGGGCACGGGTCGGGGCTGGCGCATGGCGGGTCTCGTGAACGCGGGAGTCAGGCAGGTTTCAGGCGGGGCAGCCGTCGGGTGTGGCATCGGAAAGGGTGCGCGCGGGGTCGCACATGCGCACCTGACCGCCCAAGGCCACGGTGACACGCAGGGCGCGCTCGGCCCCTGCGCGGGCGACGTCGTAGCGGGCCAGCAGTTCGTCGGCAGCGGCGGTGCAGGTGGCACCGACCACACCCGTGGCGGCAGTGGCCACGCGGCGGCCCATCGAGTTGAAGCACAGCGCCGTGGGGCCTTGCAGCGTCACGCCGGCGGCGTAGTCGGCCAGCTGACCACCCTGCACGAAGGGCTCCAGCGCCGGCGCGGCGGCGGTCACGGTGTCGCCGGGCAGCGGGATCCAGCGGATGACCCAGCGGCTGCCGTCGCCGGCCGCGGTGGCGGCCAGGCCGGGCTCGGCATTGGTGCGGAAGAACACCACCTGGCGGTTGCGGCGCACCGCCTCGGACTGGGCCAGGCGCAGTCCCGTCTGCAGTGCCTCGGCCGTCGTGCGCACCTGGGCGTTGCGCACCCAGCCGCCCATGCCCTGGGCCGCCAGCATCAGCAGCACGCTGACGATGACGATGGCCACCAGCAGTTCGATCAGCGTGAAGCCACGCTGGCGCGGAGCCAGACCTTGCGCACGAAACCCGGCAGGACCGGACGAGCCAAGGTTCAGGCGCATGCTTGCCCCCGCTTCAGGATCCAGCCCGTGGCACAGGTGCCCCAGCCCGTGGGCGCGGCGGTGGTGGCGCGCTGGTCCTGGTGCGTGATGGTGAAGGTGAATCCGGCCACCGGGCCGGACCCCACGGCACGCAGCGTGTAGGTGGTCGGGCCCAGGGCCGAGCAACTGATCAGGAAGTTGCCAGCGCGGCGCCGCGCCTCGTCCACGGCGCAGGGCGCCGTGAAGTCACCGACGCTCTCGAAGCTGCGGTTGTCCTGGAAGTGCCGCTCCATGTCGGCGCGGTAGGCGGCCAGGGCCGTCGTGGCGTCGGCCAGGTGCCCGCGCAGCACGTGGTCGCGGTAGCTGGGATAGGCCACGCCAGAAAGGATGGCGATGATGGCCACGGTGATCATGACTTCGATCAGCGTGAAGCCGTGCATGGCGCGCATGGCGCGAAAAGGTTGGGCAAGCTTCTTCATGTACCTCGGTTGTCGGCACCAAGCGGTCCGTGATTTAGGCCACGCTTCGCGCCACGCCGTAAGCGTTGTGTGCGCTTGTATCCACGGCGGGTCGGCGCGGGGGGGCTAGCGGCGTGGCCGTGCCGGACTTCGCACTGACGGACCCGTCGGGGGATGTCGTTGCCCTGGCGGTGGTCAGTGGCTGGATTTCGGCGGCAAAACCGGCCGCCATAATCCCGGCCCTGTGGCGCCTACCCTGATCTCCCTTGTCGGCATGCCGGGCTGCGGCAAGTCGACCGTCGGGCGCCAGTTGGCTCGCCACCTGGGCCTGCGCTTCGCCGACGCCGACGCCGAGATCGAACGCCGCATCGGCATGGGCATCCGTGATTTTTTTGCGGCCCACGGCGAAGAGCGCTTCCGCGACGTCGAGCAGGACGTCATCGACGAGCTGACCCAGCACACCGGCCACCTGCTGGCCACCGGCGGCGGCGCCGTATTGCGGCCATCGAACCGCGACGCGCTGCACTCGCGCGGGCACGTGGTCTATCTGCGCTCGACGCCCGAAGAATTGTTCCGCCGCCTGCGCCACGACACCCACCGCCCGCTGTTGCAGGTGGCCGACCCGCTGCGCAAATTGCGCGAACTGTTCCGCGAACGCGACCCGCTGTACCGGCGCACGGCGCACTTCACGGTCGAGGCGGCGCGGCCTTCGGTGCATGCGCTGACAGGCATGGTGCTGATGCAATTGGAACTGGCCGGGCTGGTGGACCCGGCCCGTGTGCCGTCGCCGATCGATGCCACACCAGCCACACCACCGGCAGGTCCGGGCGGGCCGGCATGACCGGCGCTGCCCCCCGCGTGGTCCCGGTCCGCACCGCGGACAGCCGCTACGACATCCTGATCGGCCCCGGCCTGCTGCACGACGCGGCTTCCTTTGTCGGCCTGCCGCGGGCGGCGCTGGCCGTCATCGTCACCAACCCGACGGTCGACGCGCTGTACGGCAATGCACTGCGCGCCGCACTGGCACCGCATGGCACCCGCATCCACACCGTCGTCCTGCCCGAGGGCGAGGCGCACAAGGACTGGGCCACGCTGAACCTGATCTTCGACCAGCTGCTGGGCCAGGGCGCCGACCGCAAGACCGTGCTGTACGCGCTGGGCGGCGGTGTGGTGGGCGACATCACCGGCTTCGCGGCCGCCTGCTTCATGCGCGGCGTGCCGTTCGTGCAGGTGCCGACGACATTGCTGGCCCAGGTGGATTCTTCGGTGGGCGGCAAGACCGCCATCAACCACCCGCTGGGCAAGAACATGATCGGCGCCTTTCATCAGCCGCAGCGGGTGTTGTGCGACTTGTCGACGCTGGCGACGCTGCCCGCGCGCGAGCTGTCCGCCGGCCTGGCCGAGATCATCAAGTACGGGCCGATCGCCGATGCCGACTTCCTGGACTGGATCGAGCACAACCTGGACGCCTTGCGCGCCGGCGATATGGCCGCGCTGGCACATGCGGTGCGGCGGTCGTGCGAGATCAAGGCCGAAGTCGTGGGCCAGGACGAGCGCGAGGCCGGGCTGCGCGCCATCCTCAACTTTGGCCACACCTTCGGCCACGCCATCGAGGCCGGCCAGGGCTACGGCGCCTGGCTGCACGGCGAGGCCGTGGGCTGCGGCATGGTGATGGCGGCGGCGCTGTCGGCCGAGCTGGGGCTGGTCGACGCGGCCTTCGTGACGCGGCTGACGCAGATCATCGAACGTGCCGGCCTGCCGGTGCGCGCGCCGCGCATGTCCGGCCCGCGCTGGCTGGAGCTGATGCGGCTGGACAAGAAGGCCGAGGCGGGCGAGATCCGCTTTGTCGTCATCGAGTCCCTGGGCCGCGCCCGCGTGCGCCCGGCACCGGATGCGGCGGTGCTGCGGGTGATCGAACGGCACAGCCAGCCCGCGGGTGAGCCCGCCCGTGCCTGAACTGGCGCCCTGGGCCAGCGACCCGGCCCGAAGCCGCGGCCGGCGCATCGTCCAGCGCCCGTCGCCGCCGCGCAATGCACATCAGCGCGACCGCGACCGCATCGTGCACAGCACGGCCTTCAGGCGCCTGGTCTACAAGACCCAGGTCTTCATCAACCACGAAGGCGACCTGTTCCGCACCCGGCTGACGCATTCGCTGGAGGTGGCGCAACTGGGCCGCAGCGCGGCGCGGGCGCTGCGCCTGAACGAGGACCTGGTCGAGGCCATCGCACTGGCGCACGACCTGGGGCACACGCCCTTCGGTCATGCTGGGCAGGACGCACTGCACGACTGCATGCGCGCCCACGGCGGCTTCGAGCACAACCTGCAGAGCCTGCGCGTGGTCGACACGCTGGAGGCGCGCTACCCCGACTTCGATGGCCTGAACCTGAGCTTCGAGACGCGCGAGGGCATCCTGAAGCACTGCACGCGCAGCCATGCCGAACGCCTGTGCGCCGCCGAGCCCGCCGGCCCGGGGCAGCGCTTTCTGGACGGCACACAACCGAGCCTGGAAGCGCAATTGGTCAACCTGGCCGATGAACTGGCCTACAACGCCCACGACATCGACGACGGCGTGCGCGCCGGCCTGCTGACGCTGGATCAATTGCACGACGTGCCCCTGGTGGCGCACTGGCACGCGGTGGTGCTGGACGCGCACCCGGCGCTGGCCGCGCAGCCCGGCAAGCGGCTGCTGTTCGAGATCTTGCGGCGCATGCTGTCGGCGCAGATGGACGATCTGCTGACCACCACCACGGCGCAAATCCAGACCCACGCGCCGGCCGACGCCGAGGCCGTGCGCCGTCTGCCGCCGCTGGTGGGCTTCAGCCCGGCATTGCGCGGCGACATCACGGCGCTGAAACGCTTTCTGTTCAGCGCGCTGTACCGGCACCCCGAGGTCACACGCTCGACCGCGCTGGGGCGCGAGGTCGTGGCCGATCTCTTCAAAGCCTATCTGGACACCCCGGCGCAGATGCCCGCCGACTTTGCCGAACGCAGCGACCGGCCGC
>JBBSCX010000181.1:0-7548 GCA_038249905.1 Burkholderiales bacterium | reverse complement strand
GGGTCGCCGACCAATTGGACTTCTTCAACACCTTCTCGATGGCACCCAGCGGTGCGGTGGTGAACCAGTCGGGGGCCTGCGCATGCACGGCGTGGGCCACGATGCGGGCGATGGGCTGCAGGCCCAGTTGCCTGGCCGTGCTCTCGCGCACCATCACCAGTGCCGCCGCACCGTCGCTGATGCTGCTGGCATTGGCCGCGGTGATGGTGCCGTCCTTCTTGAAGGCTGGCTTCAGCCCCGGGATCTTGTCGAGCTTGGCCTTGAACGGCTGCTCGTCGAACTTGACCACGGTGTCGCCGTTGCGGCCCGCCAGCGTGACGGGCGCCATCTCCCAGTCGAAGCTGCCGTCCTCGTTGGCCTGCTTGCTGCGCGTGGTGCTGGCGATGGCGAAGGCGTCCTGCGCCTCGCGGCTGAACTGGTACCTGGCCACGCACAACTCGGCAAACACGCCCATCGCCTTGCCCTTGTCGTAGGCGTCTTCCAGGCCGTCGATGGCCATGTGGTCGTACATCGTCGTGGCGCCGTACTTCACGCCCTTGCGCGCGAACATCAGGTGCGGAGCGTTGCTCATGCTTTCCATGCCACCGGCCACCATCACATTGGCCGACCCGGCCGCCAGCATGTCGTGGGCAAACATCATCGCGCGCATGCCGCTGCCGCACATCTTGGTCAGGGTGACGGCGCCGGTGCTGTCGGGCAGGCCGGCGCGGCGCATGGCCTGGCGGGCAGGCGCCTGGCCTTGGCCGGCCATCAGGCAGTTGCCCATCAGCACCTCGTCGACCGCGTCGCCGGGCACGCCGGCGCGCTCGACCGCGGCCTTGATGGCCACGGCACCCAGTTCCCAGGCAGGCAGTGCAGCAAAGTCGCCAAGCAGGCCGCCGATCGGCGTGCGGGCGGCAGAGATGATGACGATGGGGTCGTTGGCCATGGCGGGCTCCTCAGGGGGTCAAGGATTCAAGGGCGTGACAGTCGCAGCTTGAACGCGGCGCAACAGCACGGGCTGCGTCTGCGATCGGGGCCGTTTCAGGGCTTGGATTGTGGTCCGACCTGCCGCGGGCTGCTATGGATTCGCCTGCCGCGGGCTGCTATGGATTCGCCTGCCGCGGGCTGCTATGGATTCGCCTGCCGCGGGCTGCTGCGAAACCGCCTGCCTGGCTCATATGGGAACACATCGTGCACATGCCCGGCGGCAATGCGCTGCTGGTGGCCCTGCCAGAAGGCAGCGTCCAGCAGATCGCCGTGGTGAGCCATGAACGCTTCGCGCACGGCGGCATTGCCCAGCAGAAAGGGCGCGAAGGTCTCGGGGAACACGTCCTTGGGGCCGACCGAATACCAGATCTCGCCACTCATCTCGTCTTCTTCATTGCGCGGGGCCGGCACTTTCCTGAACTTGCAGTCGGTGACGTATTCGATCTCGTCGTAGTCGTAGAACACCACCTTGCCGTGGCGCGTGACGCCGAAGTTCTTCCACAACATGTCGCCCGGGAAGATGTTGGCCGCCACCATGTCCTTGATGGCGTTGCCGTACTCCACCACCGCATGAGCCAGCTGTTCGGGCGTGGCCTCCTGCAGATAGATGTTCAGCGGGATCATGCGCCGCTCGATGTACAGGTGGCGGATGACGATGCTGTCGCCGTCTTCCTCCAGCAGGCTGGGGCAGAAGTGCCGCAGTTCGGCCACCAGTTCTTCCTCGAAGCGCTGGCGCGGGAAGGCCACGTTGCTGTATTCCAGCGTGTCGGCCATGCGGCCGACGCGGTCGTGCTGCTTGACCAGCAGGTATTTGCCCTTGATCTGCTCGCGCGTGGTGTCTTTCTGCGGCGGGTAAAAGTCCTTGATGACCTTGAACACGTACGGAAACGACGGCAGGTCGAAGACCAGCATCACCATGCCCTTGATGCCCGGTGCGATGCGGAAGGCGTCGCTGCTGTGGCGCAGATGGGCCAGGAAGTCGCGGTAGAACAGGTTCTTGCCGTGCTTCTGCAGGCCCAGTGCGTTGTAGAGCTCGTGCCGCGGCTTGCGCGGCATCAGCCCGCGCAGGAAGTGCACGTAGGCCGAGGGAACCTCCATGTCGACCATGAAGTAGGCGCGGGCGTAGCTGAAGATCATCAGCAGCACATCCTCGCCGAAAAGCGCCGCGTCCACGCACAGCCTGGATGTGCCCGCGACCGGTACGGTATCGGGCGCGACATGCAGTATCGGCAGCGCAAAGGGGGTCTCGGTGAAGCCGTTGACGATCTTGCCCACGACATAGGCACCCTTGTTGCGGAAGAACAGGCTGGCCAGCACCTGGATCTGGAAGTTGGCGCGCAGCCTGATGCCCCCCAGTTCCGATGCCATGGCCTGCGTGATGTTCTCGGCGTCGCGCGGCAGGTCCTCGAAAGGCAGCGCCAGCTGAAAGTTGTCGACGATGCGCTCCCAGGTCTCGCGCAATGTGTCTCGCGTCGGGTAGTAGGCGCGGTAGGTGGGTTTTGACGCGGGCTCGTCGTTCTCGATGTATTCGGTGCTGACGGCCGGACGCACGAAGATGAAGCTGTTGCGGAAGTAGCTGCGGTGCAGCAGCTTGCTGGTCACCGAGTTGAAGAAAGTCTCGGCCAGTTCGGGCTGGTGGTGGTCGGTCAACAGGCCGATGTAATGCAGCTTGGCCTGCTGCCAGGTGTCCATCGACAGCGCCTCGACGTGGAATTCGGCGCGCAGCCGCGCCACGGCTTCGTTGACGCGCAGGTCGTAGAACTCGATGCGTTCACGCTGGGCGCGCTGCTGGCCGTGCCAGTCCTGCTGCTCGAAACGGCGCTGCGCCGCTGCGCTGGTCTCGCGGAACAGGCGGTAATGGCGGTTGAAGCCCTCGGCCAGGGCTTGCGCCATATCGAACGCGCGGCGGTCGCTGAGCTGGTGCGGGAACATGGGCGGGTGGGTTGGCGGGTGTGTTACGGCAGGCGCGGCCTTTCAGACCGCAGCGGCAATCGGGGCAAGGGTCGCCAGGCCAGCGACATGACGGGCGTGGATCGCCGCCAGCGCGGTGCCGTAGGCGCCGGCCACATCGTCCAGCGAGGCCACGGTCATGCGCAGGTCCTGCAGCAGCCCGTTGTGCAGGCCATAGACCCAGCCGTGCACGACGACCGACTGCCCTTGCGCCCAGGCGTCCTGCACCACGGTGGTCTGGCAGACGTTGTAGGCCTGCTCCAGCACGTTCAGTTCACACAGCGCCTTCAGCCGCGTCGCCTGGTCGGGCAGGGTGTCGAGGAAAGGGCGATGGTGGTTGCGCACGTCCTGCACATGGCGCAGCCAGTTGTCGGCGATGCCGATGCGCAGGTCCAGCAGCGCGGCGCGCACGCCGCTGCAGCCGTAATGGCCGACGACCATGATGTGCTGCACCTTCAGGCTGTCGACCGCGAACTGCATCACCGCCAGCGCATTGAGGTCGCCATGGGCGACGACGTTGGCCAGATTGCGGTGCACGAACACATCGCCGGGCAGCAGGCCCAGGATCTCGTTGGCCGGCACGCGGCTGTCGCTGCAACCCACCCACAGGTACTGCGGCGTCTGCTGCGCCAGCAGCCGGGTGAAGAAACCGGGGTCGCGTGCCGTGGTGGCGGCAGCCCAGCGGCGGTTGCTGTCGAAGAGTTCGTCGAGCTGGGTGCTCATGCGGTGGGCGACAAAGTCACACCGTAGGCACTGTCCTGGCGTTCGCCGCCGGCGTCGTAGACCTGCCAGTCGCCGTCTTCGGACACGATCCAGACCTCGGTGGCGCCCGCCTGCAGGAACAGCGCCGTCTTGTGCTCCATTTCGGCGTCGGTGTTGGACGGCGAGCGCACCTCGACGCAGATCTCTGGCGCGGCCGGGAAGGGCGTGATGTCACCATGTCGCGCCATGAAAGCGGCCGAGGCCCAGGCGACATCGGGCACGCGCACACCGTCGGCGGTCAGCACCGAGCATTCGACCAGGGCATCGCCGGTCGGCAACTGCAGGCCCAGGACCTGGGCAATGCGCGCCTGGCGCAGGGCATGGCGGTTGCTGGCTGGACTCATCTCGATCACCCCCCGGCCATTGAGTTCGATCTTGCCGGCCAGGTCGTGCCAGCGCGGGTCGGCGCACAACTCGGCCCAGCGCAGCACCAGGCTCTCTTGCGATGTGATGTGTCCCATGGCGGGGCCCTCGATCCGTCTTGGATGCAGCCTACATCGTCTCGGCAAACAGCTCGCGGCCGATCAGCATGCGGCGGATTTCGCTGGTACCGGCACCGATCTCGTACAGCTTGGCGTCGCGCCAAAGGCGGCCCAGCGGGTAGTCGTTGATGTAGCCGTTGCCGCCGAAGATCTGGATGCCCTCGCCGGCCATCCAGGTGGCCTTCTCGGCGCACCACAGGATGACGCTGGCGCAGTCCTTGCGCACCTGGCGCACATGGTCGGCGCCCAGGGCGTCGAGATTCTTGCCCACCGTGTAGCAGAAGCTGCGCGCGGCCTGCAGCACGGTATACATGTCGGCCACCTTGCCCTGGATGAGCTGGAACTCGCCGATCGATTGCCCGAACTGCTTCCGGTCGTGGATGTACGGCACCACGCTGTCCATCACCGCCTGCATGATGCCGATGGGCCCGGCGGCCAGCACCGCGCGTTCGTAGTCCAGCCCGCTCATCAGCACGCGGGCGCCACCGCCGACATGGCCCAGCACGTTGGCCGCCGGCACCTCGACGTTGTTGAACACCATCTCGCCGGTATGGCTGCCGCGCATGCCGAGCTTGTCGAGCTTCTGCGCGGTCGAAAAGCCGGCCATGCCCTTTTCGACGATGAAGGCCGTGACACCGCGCGCGCCCATCTCGGGGTCGGTCTTGGCGTAGACCACCATGGTGTCGGCATCGGGGCCGTTGGTGATCCACATCTTGGTGCCGTTGAGCACGTACACGCCGCCCTTGTCGACCGCGCGCAATTTCATGCTGATGACGTCGCTGCCGGCGCCGGTCTCGCTCATGGCCAGCGCGCCGACGTGTTCGCCGCTGATCAGCCCGGGCAGGTACTTTGCCTTCTGCGCCGCGCTGCCGTTGCGCTTGATCTGGTTCACGCACAGGTTGCTGTGCGCGCCATAGCTCAGGCCCACACTGGCGCTGGCGCGGCTGATCTCCTCCATCGCCACCATGTGCGCCAGGTAGCCCATGCCGGCGCCGCCGTCTTCTTCGGGCACGGTGATGCCCAGCACGCCCAAATCGCCCATCTTGCGCCACAGATCCATCGGGAACTGGTCGCTGGCGTCGATCTGGGCCGCACGGGGTGCGATCTCGGCTTCGGCAAAGGCACGCACGGCGTCGCGCAGCGCGTCGATGTCCTCGCCGAGCATGAAGTTGAGGCCGGGCAGGTTCATGGGGGGTCTCCTGGGGTTTTCAGCCCGCGATGCCGCGGTCCGGCAGCGGCTGCAGGCGGCGGTGCGCGGCTGGAGGCATCGTTAGACTGGGGCTGATGTCAAAGTGAATGACGTCAACGTGAATATAGAGCCCATGCTCAGCCCCCCGAAGCCACCTCTGCCCAGCGAAGCCGCCCTGCACTACCCGCTGGGCGACACATTGCCGGCGCTGGGCGCGACGATCGAGGTCGCGCCCGGCGTGCGCTGGCTGCGCATGGGGCTGCCGTTTGCGCTGGACCATATCAACCTGTGGCTGCTGCGCGATGCCGAGGACGGCCCCGCGGGCTGGCGCGAGGGCTGGACGATCGTGGACTGCGGCATCGCCAACGACGCCACCCGGGCCGCGTGGGAACAGGTGTTCGCGCATGAACTGCAGGGCCTGCCGGTGCTGCGCGTCATCGTCACGCACATGCATCCCGACCACATCGGCCTTGCGCACTGGCTGTGTGAGCGCTGGTCGGCACCTTCGCATCCCGGCAGCGCAGATACAGATTTGGCGGCGCCTGACTGCCGCCTGTGGGTCAGCGCCACCGACTGGAATGTCGCTCGCATGGCCAGTCAATCGACCAGCGGCGACGGAGGCGCCAGCGCCGCGGACTTCTTTGCGCGCCACGGGCTGACGGACGCGGCGTCGCTGGCCAAGGTGCGTGCCCGCGGCAGTTACTACGCCACCATGGTGCCGCAGGTGCCCGCACGTTACCGGCGGCTGATGGACGGCATGGTATTGCGCATCGGTGGCCACGACTGGCATGGCATCGTGGGCTACGGCCATGCGCCCGAACACATCGCCCTGCATTGCCCGGCTTTGGGGGTGCTGATATCCGGCGACATGGTGCTGCCGCGCATCAGCACCAACGTCAGCGTCATCGACCTCGAACCCGAGGCCGACCCGCTGCAGCTTTACTTGGCGTCGATCGAACGCCTGCGCGCCGTGCCGGCCGACACCCTGGTGCTGCCCTCGCACGGCAAACCCTTCATCGGCCTGCACGCGCGCATCACGCAATTGCAGGACCACCACCGTGACCGGCTGGCCGAGGTGCTGGCCGCCTGCGCCGAAGCGCCGCAGAGTGCCGCCGAGTTGCTGCCGGTGCTGTTCCGCCGCCCGCTGGACCTGCACCAGACCACCTTCGCCATGGGCGAGGCCGTGGCCCATCTTCACCTGCTGCTGGGGCAGGGGCAGCTGAAACGGGTGCCGCAGGCCGACGGCGTGCTGCGCTACGGCCCCGCCTGAGCGCCGCACCGCGGCAGATGGCCCAGCGTGGCAGACGCAACAGACGCGCCAAGGGGCCCCAGAAGGCATGACGGCCGGCCGCGATCGCTCGCGGCCTGCCGCTGCTCTTCTCTGAGGGACCGAAGTCCCGCCGCCCCGACCGCCGGTGATGACAGCCTATGCGGCGGAGTGTGCGGCGTCAGACCACCCTGCCACATCCTCCCGAATGACGACATGTGACCCCTGAAGGAGGGATGGCGCATTGCCAGGACACCGCATCGCCCAAGGACTCAGCCGAACACCGGCAACACCTCGCTGCGCAGCAGACCGCGTGCACTCTCGTAGGCCGGCAGCACCTCGCGCACGACGTCCCAGAAGGCCGGGCTGTGGTTCATCTCGCGCAGGTGAGCCAGCTCGTGCGTGACGACGTAGTCGATCACCGGCAGCGCAAAGTGGACCAGGCGCCAGTTCAGGCGGATCGAACCGTCGGCGCTGGCGCTGCCCCAGCGCGTGGTGGCGCTGCTCAGGCTCAGGCGCTTCATCTGCACGCCCAGGCGTGGGGCCAGCGCCTGGCAACGTTCCTCGAACACGCGCCGCGCCTGGCGCTGCAGCCAGGACTGCACCGCGTCGCGGATCTGCGACGGCGCCGCCTGCTGCGGCAGCCCCAGGTGCAGGGTGCGGCGCGGCACGCCGGGCAGCGCCTCGGCCGCGTTGTTCAGCACGGCGCCGGTGGTGCGCGGGTCCAGCACCACGATCATCGTATCGCCCAAAAAGGGAACACTGACGCCGTCGCGCCAGTCCACCTTGGCCGCCGCGATGCGATCGCCGCGGTCGCGCTGTTCGTGCAGCTTGCGCAGGATCCAGGCCGACTTGGCACGCAGCGCGGCCTCGATCTCGGCCATGCCGACCCAGCGTGGCGCGCTGACCGACAGGCCGTCGGCGCCGAT
>JBBSCX010000180.1:0-7566 GCA_038249905.1 Burkholderiales bacterium | reverse complement strand
TTCGTCGGCATCGGCATCGAGATGGGCATGGAAGACGGCCTGGTCAAGGTCGTGAGCCCGATCGAAGGCTCGCCGGCCTTCCGGGCCGGCCTGAAGTCGGGCGACTTCATCACCCGCATCGACGACAGCCCTGTGCGCGGCCTGAGCGTCGATCAGGCCGTCAAGCGCATGCGTGGCGAGCCCAACACCAAGGTCGTGCTGACCGTCTTCCGCAAGGCCGAAAGCCGCACCTTCCCGGTCACCATCGTGCGCGAAGAAATCCGCATGCAAAGCGTGCGTGCGCGCATGGTCGAGCCGGGTTACGGCTGGGTGCGCGTGAGCCAGTTCCAGGAACGCACGGTCGAAGACTTCGTGCGCAAGATCGACGAGCTGTACAAGCAGGACCCGAAGCTGAAGGGCCTGGTGCTGGACCTGCGCAACGATCCGGGCGGTCTGCTCGATGGCGGCATCGCGCTGGCCGCGGCCTTCCTGCCCGACGACGTCGTGGTGGTGTCGACCAACGGCCAGTTGGCCGACAGCCGCGCCACCTTCCGCGCCACGCCCGAACATTACGTGCGCCGCGGTGCCGACCCATTGCGCCGCCTGCCCGCGGCGCTGAAGACGGTGCCGCTGGTGGTGCTGGTGAACGAGGGCTCGGCCAGCGCCAGCGAGATCGTCGCCGGGGCGCTGCAGGACCACCGCCGCGCCACCATCATGGGCGCGCAGACCTTCGGCAAGGGCAGCGTGCAGACCATCCGGCCGCTGTCGGCCGAGACGGCGCTGAAGATCACTACCGCGCGCTACTACACGCCCAGCGGCCGCAGCATCCAGGCCAAGGGCATCGTGCCCGACATCTGGCTGGACGAAACCGCCGAAGGCAATGTCTTCGCCGCCCTGCGCATGCGCGAGGCCGATCTGCAGAAGCACCTGATCGGCGGCGACGAAAAGGCCGAGAACGAGGCCGAAAAGGCGCGCGAGAAGCTGCGCGAGGAAGCGCGGCAGAGGCTGGAAGAGCAGATGGCCAAGAACAAGGACGGCCCGAAGCCACTGCCCGAGTTCGGCACTGCCGAGGACTTCCCGCTGCAGCAGGCGCTGAACCAGTTGCGCGGCCTGCCCGTGATGGCCAGCAAGACCGGCACCGAGCGCAAGGCCGAGGCGCCGGCCAACTGACGGGCCTGCGTCGCAGGCCGTGACCGTACCGAACCCGCCGCCAGGCGGGTTTGTCATTTGTGACCCGTCTACACGTCTGCGCGATGAACGACGAGCAACTGCTGCGCTACAGCCGACATGTGCTGCTGGACGAGATCGGCATCGAGGGCCAGCAGCGCCTGCTGGCATCACATGCATTGGTGATCGGCGCTGGCGGCCTGGCTTGCCCGGCGGCGCTGTATCTGGCCGCGGCCGGGGTCGGCCGCATCACGATCGTCGACGACGACACGGTCGATCTGAGCAACCTGCAGCGCCAGATCGCGCACGACGGCTCGCGCCTGGGCCAGCCCAAGGCAATGTCGCTGGCCGCGACCCTGGCCCGCATCAACCCGGGCGTGCAGGTGCAGGCCCTGGTGCGACGCGCCGACGCGGCGCTGCTGGACGCCTGCGTGCCGCAAGCCGATGTGGTGCTGGACTGTTGCGACAACTTCGCCACCCGCCACGCCGTCAACCGCGCCTGCGTGCGGCATGGCCGGCCCCTGGTCAGTGGCGCGGCGATCGACTTCGACGCCCAGATGGCCGTGTACGACACGCGGCCGGATGTCGACGGTCAGCCCGCAGGGCCCTGCTATGCCTGCCTGTTTCCGCCGGAGGCGGCGGCCCAGGACGTGGCCTGCGCGACGATGGGCGTGTTCGCACCGCTGGTGGGCATCGTCGGCAGCCTGCAGGCGGCCGAGGCGCTGAAACTGCTGGTCGGCACGGGCACACCGCTGACCGGTACGCTGTTGATGCTGGACGCGCGCCGCATGGCCTGGGACCGCATCGCGGTGGCGCGACGCGCCGACTGCAGCGTCTGCGGGCGCGGTGGCGTCGGGGGCGTCGGGGGCGTCGGGGGCGATAGCAGCGACCGCAGCGACCGCAGCGACCGCAGCGACCGCAGCGACAGCCATTAAGCTCGCTCGATGAACAAGCACAACGACCCCAAGCGCAGCGCGCTGCACGCGCGCAACTTCCCCACTGCCGTCGAAGAAGCCACCGGCCTGGCTCAGCCTTCCTTGTACGCCGGGCCCGAGAGCGCCTACCGCCTGGCCTTCACCGACACCGACTTCCTGCTGCGCGAAGAACTGCGTCCGGTGCGGGTGCAGCTGGAACTGCTCAAGCCCGAACTGGTGCAGCGTGAACAGGGCGTCGAATCGACCATCGTCATCTTCGGCAGCGCCCGCATCCAGCCGCCCGAGCAGGCGCGCGCGGCCTTGGCCGCGGCCGAGGCCAACGCCGCCCGCGGCGCTGAGCCCGAGGCCCAGCAGACGCTGCGCCGGGCGCAGACGGCGCTGGCCATGAGTCATTACTACGACGAGGCGCGGCGCTTCGCCGGCATGGTGACCGAGCGTTCACGCGCCATGGCCACGCCCATCTTCGTCGTCACCGGGGGCGGCCCCGGCATCATGGAGGCGGGCAACCGCGGCGCCTTCGATGTCGGCGGCAAGAGCATCGGTCTGAACATCGTGCTGCCGCACGAGCAGGCGCCCAACCCTTACATCACGCCCGAGCTGTGCTTCCAGTTCCATTACTTCGCGCTGCGCAAGATGCACTTCCTGATGCGCAGCATCGCGCTGGTGTGCTTTCCGGGTGGCTTCGGCACGCTGGACGAGTTGTTCGAGACCATGACGCTGGTGCAGACGGGCAAGAGCCGCGCGCGCCCCATCCTGCTGTTCGGCCGTGACTTCTGGGAGAAGCTGATCAACTTCGATCACCTGGTCGATACCGGCATGATCAGCCCCGGCGACCTGGGCCTGTTCCACTTCGTCGAGACGGCCGAAGAAGCCTGGGCGCGGCTGTCGGAGCATTACGGCTTCGACCTCGATCCGACCACCACCGGCGAATTCGCCGACGACATCTGACACCGCCCCATGAACCGACACATCAGCCTCATCGGCGCGCCGACCGACATCGGCGCCGGCGCACGTGGCGCCAGCATGGGCCCCGAAGCCCTGCGCGTGGCCGGCATCCAGGCCACGCTGGAAAGCCACGGCCTGCACGTCGTCGACCGCGGCAACCTCGGCGGACCGGCCAACCCCTGGCTGCCGCCTGTGGACGGCTACCGCCACCTGGCCGAGGTGGTGGCCTGGAACCGCGCCGTGCACGACGCCGTGCATGCCGAACTGGCCGGCGGCCGCCTGCCCATCCTGCTGGGCGGCGATCACTGCCTGGGCATCGGCAGCATCAGCGCCGTGGCCCGGCACTGTCGCGACAGCGGCAAGAAGCTGCGTGTGCTGTGGCTGGACGCGCATGCCGACTTCAACACCAGCGTGCTCACGCCCAGCGGCAATGTGCACGGCATGCCGGTGGCCTGCCTGTGCGGGCACGGGCCGAAGGAATTGGTCGAGATCGGCGGCCATGTGCCGGCCATCAGCGCCAAGGTGGTGCGGCAGATCGGCATCCGCAGCGTCGATGCGGGCGAGAAGCGCTTCGTGCACGAGGCCGGCCTGGAAGTCTTCGACATGCGCTACATCGACGAGATGGGCATGCGCCACACGATGGAACTGGCACTGGCGACGATGGACACCAACACGCACCTGCATGTCAGCTTCGACGTCGACTTCCTCGATGCCGATATCGCCCCCGGTGTGGGCACCACTGTGCCCGGCGGCCCCACCTACCGCGAGGCGCAGCTGTGCATGGAGATGATCGCCGACAGCGGGCGGCTGGCCAGCCTGGACGTGATGGAATTGAACCCGGCGCTGGACGTGCGCAACAAGACGGCCCTGCTGGCGGTGGACCTGATCGAGAGTCTGTTCGGCAAGAGCACGCTGATGCGGGCCTGAGGGACTCGGCGCGGTCCGGGCAGCGCAGCGCCGCCTTCAGGCCCCGGTCTGTCGGCGATGATCGCGGCATGACGCGACCGCTGCTGATCGGCCTGTCCGCCCGCATCCACCACCCCGGCGGGGCCGGTGTCGACCTGGGCGGTGTCTACACCAAGACCCTGCACTACCTGGAGCAGTCGGTGGCGCACTGGGTGCTGGCCGGCGGTGCGATGGCGGTGATGGTTCCGGCCGTCAGCGAGGACAGCCTGGTGCAGCGGCGGGACATCCACACCCGCGACTACGCCGCGGCGCTGGATGGCCTGCTATTGCAGGGCGGCAACGATGTCGCGCCCGAGAGCTACGGCGAAACACCGCTGCACCCCGACTGGCATGGCGACCGTGTGCGCGACCTGTACGAGATGGCGCTGATCCGCGCGTTCGTCGAGGCCGGCAAGCCGGTGTTCGGCATTTGCCGCGGGCTGCAATTGCTCAACGTCACCTTCGGCGGCACGCTGCTGCAGGACATCGCCACGCAGCGCCCGCAGGCGCTGGCCCACCGCGAGTTAGGGCGCTACGAACACCACCACCACACGGTCGAATTCGTGCCCGGCACGCACCTGGCTTCGTTGTTCCCAGGGGTGGCGCGGGCAACCACCAACAGCATCCACCACCAGGCCGTGAAGGACCTGGCGCCCGGCTTCTTGGTCGAGGCGCGCTGCCCCGACGATGGCGTGATCGAGGCCATACGCCGCCAGCCCGAGGCCGGGGCCGGCTACGTGTGTGGCGTGCAGTGGCACCCGGAATTCCACCAACCGGGCGACCCGCAGACGCTGGACGACCGCGCCTTGCTGGCCGACTTCCTGGCCGCCGCCCGCACCCGGCGCGACGCCCGCGGGGCGGAGTAGACGCCACCATGCCCCTGCTGCCCCGCCTTGCGCCTGCCCTGCGCCGCGCCCTGCTGTCCGCCCTGGGCGTCGCCTGCCTGCTGTGGGGCAGCGTGGTCCAGGCGCAGACCTTGCGCGTGGCCACCGCCTTCGACCCCAACACCATGGACCCGCACGCGATCGCGCTGCTGTACCACTCGCGGGTCGTCACCCAGATCTACGACAGCCTGATCAACCGCAACCAGCAGTTCGCGCTTGAACCTTCGCTGGCGCTGAGCTGGGCCCCGGTAGACCCGGCGCGGCCCAGCACCTGGCGCCTGCAACTGCGGCCCGGGGTGCGCTTTCACGACGGCACGATGTTCACCGCTGACGACGCCGTGTTCTCGCTGCAGCGCGCGCTGGCGCCGAGTTCTCAACGCGCCTTTCAACTGCAGGGCGTGAAGGCGGTGCGCAAGGTGGGCGCGCTGGGCATCGAGCTGGAACTCGACGGCCCCGACGCGGTGCTGCCCGAGAAATTGATCTACATCGCGATGATGAGCCGCGCCTGGGCTCAGCGCCACGGTGTGACATTGCCGCAAGACTTCAACGCCAAGCAGGAAACGCATGCGGTGCGCCATGCCATGGGCACCGGGCCCTTCCGCCTGGAACGCTACGAAGCCGACGCGCGGGTGCTGCTGCGGCGCCACGCCGACTGGTGGGGCGCCAGCGACCCGGCGCAGCAGCCGCGCAACGGCAACCTGCAGGAGGTGCAGTTCGTCACCATCCGCGCCGACGCCACGCGGCTGGCGGCGCTGGCCTCGGGCGAGGTCGACATGGTGCTGGACCCGCCCTACCAGGACATCCAGCGCCTGCAGAGCGACGGCCGCATCAAGCTGTTGCAGACCGCCGACATCGGCCAGCAGTACCTGACTTTCGACCACGCCAGCGCACAGTTGCGCGACAGCGATGTCAAGGGCCGCAACCCCTTCAAGGACCGGCGCGTGCGTCAGGCGGTGCAGTTGGCCCTGAATGTGCCGCTGATCATCGACAAGGTGCTGCGCGGCCAGGCGCGGCCGGCCGGCGCGATGCTGAGCCCGCTGGTGGACGGCACCCAGGGCCTGGCCGACAGGCCGGTGGCACACGACCCGGTGCGTGCCCGCGCCCTGCTGGCCGAGGCCGGCTACCCGCAGGGCTTTGCGGTCACGCTGGACTGCGTCAACGTCGCCTGGCGCGAGGCCGTGTGCCAGGCCGCGTCGGCCATGCTGACCCAGGTCGGCATCCGCACCACGCTGCGCAGCAGCGTCAGCAACCTCTTCTTCCCGCGGCTGACGGGCGGGCAGATCAGCTTTGCCGAATTCGGCTGGACACCGACCACCGACGCTTCGTTCACGCTCAACGCGCTGTTCCACACCTGGAGCCGCGACGGCCGCGGCACCTTCAACGCCGGGCGCTACAGCAACCCGGAAATCGACGCGCGCATCGACAGCATCCGCCACGAACCCGACCTGACCCGCCGCCGCGCGCTGGTGCGCGACGTGCTGGAACGGGTCGCCGACGAGGTGGTGCTGGTGCCGCTGTACCGGCGCACGCTGACCTGGGCCATGAACCCCAAGATCAGCGCCGTGCAGTGGCCCAATGACACGGTGGAATTGCGCTGGGTGCGGCGCGCGCCTTGAGCCCGGGGCCGTGAGGCACGCGGCTGACGGCGCACAAGTCTCAGCGCCGCACTGTTGCTGCGGCCCGACCAGCCGCAGGGGGCGACGCATGGGGAGCCACAGGGAACAGGCAGGGCCCGTGACGTTGCCGGAAGTCGGCCGGATGGATGGCCTGCGGATCGGCGTGCAGGCCACGACTGAGGGCACGGGCCATGCGCTGTTCGGCCATCAGCGGGCCACGGCCGCTGCGGCCCACGGCGCTCCAGGCGTGGCCGTCGCGGACCAGCCGGTCCCCGACATCCAGATCACCGACGAAGACGCGGCCCAGCAGGCGCTGCCAACGGTCGGTGCCGCGCGGCTGCACGCGCACGGTCTGCTTCAGCACCCGATCTGCCAGCGCCTGCTTCGCTTCTTCGCCCCAGGGCTGGCATATCTCGGGCGCGTCGAGTTCGGTGATGCGTACAGCGCGCTGGGTGCCGTCGCTCAAGCGCAACGTGAAGGTGTCGCCGTCAATCACCTTCACGACGACGCCCTGCAGCGGCGGCGTCGCCGGCTTGCGCTGGGCCGCGGCCGGGCTGCTGAGCAGAACGGACAGCAGCAGCGGCGCGAGACATGTGCGCGTCAGTGCGCCTGTCGGCGCACTCGTCAGGGCACCCGTCAGAGCACGTGTCACGTCGAAGCTCATGCGCCGATGATGCCTCGACGGCGGCGTGGGCGCGGTACCCCAGTGGCCCCGGCCAGGGGACGCGCCTGCGCACCCGCGGTGGCGCCAGCGGCGTTTGGGTCTGCGTCCGCGTCCGCATCTGCGTCCGCGTCCGCGTCTGCCCTCACCAACCCCGCCTCGGCCTGTGCCAGCAGACGGTCGAGCCGGTCCTTCAATTTCTCGGTCGTCAATTGCTCGCGCAGCCGCTCCACCATCAGCGGCAGGCTGAAGGGACTGGGGCTGTGCAGGCGCACCAGGTCCACCGGCAGGGCGGCCAGGCGCTGCAAGGTGGCGCGCAGGCGTTGCAACTCCAGTTCCTGCGCCAGCACCTCGCTCTCGGCCTGGCCCAGCAGGCGGTTGCCGGCGTCGTACTGGCGGAAGACCTCGTAGAACAGGCTGGAACTGGCCTGCAG
>JBBSCX010000179.1:0-7594 GCA_038249905.1 Burkholderiales bacterium | reverse complement strand
GGCTGTGGGATTTCTGCTTGAAATTGCGACAAAAGGACGCCGTGTGGGCCGAGATCGGCATGCACCGGCCGTTTGTGCACCTGTCGGGCCGCTATCCGGTGGAACGTGGCTGCATGGCCGTGGTGTGGCCGCTGGCGGCGCATCCACGCAACAAGAACGAGCTGATCGTCTGGGACCTGGCCCATGACCCGGCCGAACTGCAAGGCCTGGACGCCACCGCCGTGCGCGAACGCCTGTTCACGCGCAGCGAAGATCTGCCAGAAGGTGTCGCGCGGCTGCCGATCAAGACCATCCACGTCAACAAGTCGCCCATCGTCATCGGCAATCTGAAGGTGGTGCAGACCGTGGCTGAACGCTGGGGGCTGGACATCGCCGCGGCGCTGCAGCACGCCCAGGGTGCGGCCACGGTGGCGGCGCAGACGGCGGGACTGTGGCCGGAGGTGTTTGCGCGGCCGGACGCAGCTGCGGGTGGCATCGGCGGCGAACCGCCCGACGTCGACGAAGACCTCTACGGCGGTTTTGTCGGCAACGACGACCGCCGCACGCTCGAACGCCTGCGCGCGCTGCCGCCGGCGCAACTGGCCACCCGCCGCGTGGCCTTTGCCGACGGGCGGCTGGAGGAGTTGCTGTTCCGCTACCGCGCCCGCAACTTCCTGGCCACGCTGGACGCGGACGAGCAGGCGCGCTGGCAGCAGCACCGCGTGGCGCGTCTGCACGATGGCGCGGGCGGCGGGCCGACGCTGGCGGTCTGGCTGGAACAGGTCGATGCCCTGGCCGAACAGGCGATGGCCCGCGACGACGAACGTGCGCAGGCACTGCTGGAAGCCCTGGTGGACTGGGCCGAAGCCGTGGCCCCGGACGCGTGCTGAGCGCGCGCCCGCCGCTTTCGCGCATGGCCTGGCTGCGTCTGTTCGGGGTTCCGCCGCCCGGTCCTGCCGTCCCGCCCCGCCCGGCACAATCCGGCGCGTCGTCTGCCGCCCCTCCTCAGCGCACTGAGCATCTGACCATGAACATCCCCACCCTCGAAAACCCCGCGATGTCGAAGATCCACCTGATCGGCGGCGAGAAGGGCGGCGTCGGCAAGTCCATGACCGCACGGCTGCTGGCCCAGTACTTCATCGACCGCGGCATCGCCTTCACCGGCTACGACACCGACCGCTCGCACGGGGCCCTGCGCCGCTTCTACGCCGACTACGCCAGCGAGGCCCTGGTCGACCGGTATGAAGCGCTGGACGCCATCATCGAGGCGGCGGTCGAGCAACCCGGCCGGCGTGTGCTGGTGGACCTGGCCGCCCAGACCCACGACCCGCTGGTGAAGTGGATGGACGACTCTGGCGTGCTGGACCTGGCCAATGTCTCGGGCATCGACATCCATTACTGGCATGTAATGGATTCGGGCCGCGACTCGGTGGACCTGCTGGCGCGGGTGCTGGACCGTTTCGGCCAGCGCGTCAATTACGTGCTGGTGCGCAACCAGTTGCGCGGCGACGACTTCGGGCAGCTCGAACGCTCGGGCGAACTCGAACGCGCCACCGCGCTGGGCGCCAAGACCATCGACCTGAAGCGCCTGCACGACAGCGTGGTGCAGAAGATCGACGCCACCAACGCCAGCTTCTGGGCGGCGCGGCACGGCACGCTGCCTGGTGCCACAAGTGCGGGCCCCAGCCTGGGCTTGATGGAAAGGCAGCGGCTGAAGCTGTGGCTGTCGCACGCTTACAGCGAACTGGAGAAGGTGGCGCCCTGAGCGCTCCCCCCGGGGCCTCGCTGGACGGGGCTCGCGCCTGGCGTGCTGGCTGTCATGGCTTGGATGTCCAGGCGCACCGAAACGCTTCACTGGTGCGGACTGGACGGGCTCATTCTTTCGGCAGTCGCGCGATCTCGCTGGCAATCGAGTCAGCCTGTGTCCTCAGCAAGGTGACGACTGACACGTTGTCGTGCGCTCGCAGATCCTCGAGCGCGTCCTTGTATTCATCGAGCAGCGCTTCCTCGCCTTGTCGCACCGCCGGCAGCACGCCGCGATCCAGGTCCGTGAACCAGTCACGCACGGTCACGACGGCCTTGTTGACCGTGCCTTGCAGCGATGAGTCATCGTCCGTGGTGTCGCGCAAGCGCACCAGTTCGGCCTCTTGCTCGGCCGCGTGCCTCTCATGCATGTCGGTCAGTCGCCGGATGACCGTCTGGATGTCCGGCTGCGCCCTCGCCACCATTTCGCGGTAGCCCTTCAGGACGTCGTTGGTGGCTGTGTGAACGTCATGCATGGCTTCGATCGCACCAGTGCTCATGGTCATCTCCTTCGGGTCGTCGGGCGGCTTTGGCAGCACGCGGTGGTTGGACACGGGGCTTGAAAACACCCTTGCCAAGATCGTAAAGACGCCCCCGATCCCCGGCTGGCGGACAAGTACCCAAGCGCTTGTAGGCCGAGGACGACAGTCAGGTTCGAGGGGGCTTTGCCGCAGCACGCGTACGGCGGTCGGAACGCCGCGCCGCTGCTTCGCTCAGGCCGTAGGCCGGCAAAGCCAGGGTGAACGGCAGCAGGTAGTAGGTGGCCCGATAGGCCAGCACGGCGGCCAGCAGTTCGGACTTCGGCACCAGGGTGCCGAGCGAGGCCACGACGACGGCTTCGAGCACGCCGAGGTTGGCCGGCACATGCGTCACGACACCGGCCACCGCCGCCACCAGCATCACGCCGAGCACGGTGGCGTAGTCCACACGCCCGCCCAGCAGACCCCACACGATGACCCCGATCAGCAGCCAGTTGGCACCGCCCACTGCCGCCTGCCAGGCGGCCAGGCGGCCGCTTGCCAGCACCAGCCGATATCGGCGCCAGCTCAGTTGTCGCTGCGTCGAGTACTGGCACAGCGCCACGTAGGCGAGCGCAGCGCCGATCATCGACAGCCCGATGGCACGCAGCCAGCCGGCAGACAGCACCCCGTTCTGGGCCAGCGTGGGCGGCACCCACGCCAGCACGGCACCGCCGACCCACAGGTAGCCGAGCCAGTTCGTCACCATGCTGTAGGCGACGATCTGCGCCACGGTCTCCGCGGACAGTCCAAAGCGGGTGTACAGACGCAGCCGCAGCGCCAGGCTGCCCACCCAGGCACCGAGGTTGAGGTTGAAGGCATAGCTGATAGCCGCGATGCCGAGCGTTCGTGATGCCGGCAGCCGGTGACCGGTAAGCTGGCGTCCGATCAGATCGAAGGTGGCGTACAGGCCATAGCTGAGCAGCGACAGCACCGCCGCGGCCGCCAGCCAGGCGGGCGACTGCGCCTGAAGCGCCCGCCACACGTCGGGCCAGTCGACCCGGCGGGCCTCGAATGAGACCAGCGTCAGCACCACCGCCGCCAGCACCCAGGGCGCCACCCGCTTGAACCACCACCAGGCCCGTTGCGCGGCCGGACTCATGCCGAGTCGCCTTGCATCGGCACGACCCGCGGCGCACGCGACGAGAACAGCCGGACCCAGACGGGAAAGCGGCGCATGGCGTGGAACATGACGAAGTTGCGCACCACGATCCAGGCCGAGCCCAAGGGTCCCGGCGGCGCCATTTGCACGCGCTCGCAGTGTTGCTGCAGCAGTTGGTCGAGCCGTCCGCGCAACTGCCCGGCGAAGTCGGCGTCGCGCACGACGACGTTGGCTTCGAGGTTCAGGCCGAGGCTGGTCGGGTCGAGGTTGCTCGAGCCGACCGTCGCCCATTCGTCGTCGATCACCGCCACCTTGGCATGCAGCGGCCGCTCGCCGTATTCGTGCACGCGCACGCCGGCACGCAGCAAATAGCCGTACAGCAATTCCGACGCACTGCGCACCCAGGGCAGATCGGGTCGGCCCTGAAGGATGAGGTCGACCTGCACGCCGCGGCGCGCCGCACGGCGCAGATCGCGCACCAGCCGGTAACCGGGGAAGAAGTAGGCGTTGGCGATCAGCACACGCTGGCGAGCGCCGCGTATCGCGACGCGGTAATGACGTTCGATGTCGGTGCGGTTGCGGTCGTTGTCGCGCGTGACGAAGGCGGCCAACGCACCGGCGGTATGGTTGCGCGGTGCGGCCGCGTCGTGGCGGCCCGCACGCCAGCGTTTCAGCCACAAGAACCGCGAGGGCTGCGGCGTGTCCAGGCTGGCGCGGCAGAAGGCCCGCACCTGCCCGACCAGGGGGCCCTGGACCTCGACCGCATAGTCCAGCTTGCCCAGCGGCCCGGACCCGGCCAGCTGATCGATCGAGTAATTGATGCCGCCGACAAAAGCCACGCGCTGGTCGACGACCACCAGCTTGCGGTGCATGCGGCGAAGCATGTTGACGCGGTTGCCGAACAGCATCTGAGCCGGCTCGTAGCTGCGCAGCCTGACCCCCGCTGCGAGCAACGGGCCGGTGAACGATGGCGTCAGGTCGGGCGAGCCCCAGCCGTCGATCATCACGTGCACGGTGGCCCCGCGCCCGGCCGCGCGCAGCAGGGCCTGCTGCAGCGCGCGCCCGACCACGTCGTCGAACAGGATGAAGGTCTCCAGCAGCACCTCGTGCTCGGCCGCGGCGATGGCGTCGAAGACGCGCGGGTAGTAGGCCTCGCCGTTCTCCAGCTGCGTGATGCGGTTGTCGGGCAGCCAGTGCGGGTTCACGGCAGCTCCGGCAGGTCGATCTCGGCGGCCAGCGGCGCGTGGTCGGACAGCTGTGCCCAGGGATGGCGCGGCAGCTGAAGCGGCCGGTGCGCGAGCACGCCGCGCACGTAGATGCGGTCCAGCCGCAGCACCGGAAAGCGCGCCGGAAAGCTGCGCGCATGGTGCCCCTGCGCATGACGGAAGACTTCGGTCAGCCCGCACGGCGCCAGCAGCGCGTCGGCGCGCGAGCGCCAGTCGTTGAAGTCGCCGGCGACGACCAGCGGCGCGTCGGCGGGCACGCCGTGCAGAACCGCCCCGCACAGGCGTGCCATCTGGTGTTGCCGGTGGGCCTCGCTCAGCCCCAGGTGCACGCACATCACGTGCAAGTCGGGCTGGCCCGCCGGCCGGGCCAGCACGCAGTGGAGCAAGCCGCGCGGCTCGACGCCCGGCAGCGAAACGTCGTGGTTGAAGCTTCGCAGCACCGGCAGCCGGGACAACACCGCGTTGCCGTGGTCCTGCCCTTGGGCCACCGCGTTGCGACCGTAGGCGCGGTCGTGCCAGATCTCGTCGGCCAGGAACTCGTACTGCGCGCCGATATCGGCCGCGCCGGGGGGTCCGGTTCCCCCGCCGACTTCCTGCAGGAACACGAGATCGCTGCCCACCGCGCGGACGGCCTCGCGCAATTCGTGCAGCACGAAGCGCCGGTTGAAGGCGTTGAAACCCTTGTGGATATTGACGGTCAGCACACGGAAGGGCCGTGGCCGCGGCTGTTCAGGCATGGTGCCGAGCATGACAGCTTGCGGATGCAAGTCCCGTGCCGGCTTCAAGCGTTCACCGTGCGGGCGTGGGGTCAGCAAGAGCACTTGCCAGTTCGTACAACGCCGATCCGTCGCCGTTGTCGCGCACCAGCTTCACGCGCGGCTGCCGCGCCAGGTGCGCGATGCCCTTGCTGCTGGAGGTGAAGCGCAATTTGATGCCGGGCACCGGCAGGATGCGCCAGTTGGCGTCGGCGGTCGGGTTGACGGTGCCCTGCGCGCGCAAGTACTCGATCAGCACCTGGCGGTTTTCGTCCGGGGCCTCGACGATGGTGTTGTTGCCGTCCAGCCCCGGGAAGTCGCCACCGCCGCTGGCGCGGTAGTTGTTGGTGACGACGGCAAAGCGCATGGCCTCGTCCAGCGGCCGGCCCTGCAAGCGCAGGTCGACGATGCGCCGCGCCTCGGGTGCCACCAATTTGCCATTGCGGTCGTAGCGCGCCGGCTGGCGCAGGTCGATGGCATAACTCAAGCCGTCCAGGGTGTCGAAATTGAAGCTCGGAAAGGCGGGGTTGATCAGGTTCTGCTCGGCCGGCCCCTGCGGGTCGATGCGGTTGAAGGCCCCGGCCGACATCTCCAGCCATTCACGCACCTGCGCGCCCGTCAGGCGCACGATGTGGACGGTGTTGGGGTAGATGTAGAGGTCGGCCACGTTGCGCACCGCCAGCGGCCCGGGCGCGATGTCGGTGAAGTAGCCCATGCCCTGACGGCCGCCGGTCTTGAAGGGCGCGGCGGCCGACAGGAGCGGCAGGCCTTCAAATTCGGTGCCCTGCAGCACCCGCCGGCCATAGGCCAGTTGGGCCTGCGACACCAGTTGCACCGAGGGATCGTCGGCCACCTGAGCAAAGTAGCTGTGGATCGGCGCCGTCGTGCGTGCCACCTCGCCACGCACGTAGGCCAGGGTGCCCGCGTGCTCGGCTGCCACCAGCGCAGCGATGGCCGGGTCGCTGGCCACCAGCGCCTTGCGCGTCGCCCGGTCGCGGATGGGGCGGATGTGGGCGCGGCTGTCGGCCACGGCCCAGCGGCCATCTCGGCGTTCGAGCGACAGGTCGATGACGCCCAGGTGGTCGCCCCAGCGGCCGGGCATCACCGACGGCACGCCGTTGATGGTGCCGCGGACCAGGTCGACCTTGGCGTGCTGGGCAAAGGCCGGGCCGGGGAACTCGGCATGTGAATGGCCGAACAGGATGGCATCGATGCCTGGCACCTCGGCCAGCCGTGCCACCGAGTTCTCGGCGAAACGCGGCGTCTCGCCGCGCTCGAAGCCGCTGTGCGGGATGGCGACCACGATGTCGGCGCCCTCGGCCCGCATCTGCGGCACCAGGCGCTGCGCGGTCTCGCGCATGTCGCGCACCGTCAATCGGCCCTGCAGGTGGCTGCGGTCCCAGACCATGATCTGCGGCGGCACGAAGCCGATCACGCCCACCTTCAGATCATGGCGGCGGCCCGTGGTGTCGGTGAACGTGCGCTTCAGGATGACGTAGGGCGCAAAGGCGTGCACGTCGTTGTCCGGGTTGCCGTCGCCGTCGTCGATGTGCACGTTGGCGCTGACGTACGGAAACTTCGCCCCTGCGATGGCCTGGCGCAGGAAGGGCAGGCCGAAGTTGAATTCGTGGTTGCCGATGTTGGCGGCGTCCACGCCCAGGTGGTTCAGCGCCTTGTAAGCCGGGTGCACAGCGCCTGCCTTCAACGGCTGGATGCGCGCCACGAAGTCACCCAGCGGGTTGCCCTGCAGCAGGTCGCCGTTGTCGAACAGCAGGCTGTTCGTGGCCTCGGCGCGGGCGGCCTGGATCAATGTGGCCGTGCGGTCCAGGCCGTAGTCGTCGGTGGCGCGGTCCTGGTAGTAGTCCCAGGCCAGCAGGTTCATGTGGATGTCGGCGGTCTCCAGGATGCGCAACTCCACGCGCGGTGGCGGGCCGGGTGGGGTGGTGCTGCACGCGGCCAGCGCCAGCAACGCGGCGGCAATGCCGGCCGCGGCCAGTGTGCGCAGCGACCGACGGCGCGGGCCGAGCTTGCAGTGCCCCCGGTTCATGCGGCCTCCGGCGCGGTGTCGAACCAGGCTGCGCGCACTTCGGCCGGCAGTTGCGCGCCACCGGCCATCGACGTGGCCTGCGCCCGTTGCAGCACATGCCAGAAGTAGCGGTAGCTGGCGCGGTCGTGCAGGGTGTCGGCGTGGCGGATCGGGGCCCAGGCCGC
>JBBSCX010000178.1:0-7638 GCA_038249905.1 Burkholderiales bacterium | reverse complement strand
CCTTGGTGACGTCGCGCACATGCTTGTCGCCGAACACGGGGAAGGCGTACGTCTGCAGCGTGCTCTCCCACTGGGCGGCGTGTTTCACGTTGCGCCAGCCGGCGCGGTGGGCCGCGATGTAGGCCAGGGCGGTGCGCTTGAACGTCCAGTCGATGGTCTTGCGGCTGGCGCGGCGTTCGGCTGCAGGGTCGGTGCCTGCCTTGATCTTGCGCAGGGCCTTGCGCGCCGCATCGTGGGCCTGCTGCAGCGTGACGGTGGGATAGCCGCCGATGCCCAACTCAGCGCGGCGCGTGCCGATCATCGTGCGCAGCACCCAGGACCTGGCGCCGGTGGGCTTGACGGCCAGGTACAGCCCCGCAACGGTGCCAACAGCGTGCAGGCCTGGCTGGGTCAGGTCTCGCCCGTCCGGGCCCTTGCCGTGGCGCAGGTGTATTGGCGTCAACGGCTTGGCGATCTTCGGCATGGCACCCCGGCTCAGTTCGACGGAGGGCATCACGGTCCCCCCATCCATCCCACCATAAGATTCTGCGATGTGTTGCGACGGGTTGCAACTGCATTTTTCGAACTCACCTATGAGGAGTCCGATTTTTTGGTGGAACTGAGACGAAAAAAAAGCCCCTGAGAGGGGCTTCTGGCGGACAGGGCGGGATTCGAACCCGCGGGGGGCTGTTAACCCCCACACGCTTTCCAGGCGTGCGACTTAAACCGCTCATCCACCTGTCCGTGGCCAGCCGACGATTCTAGCTTTCGGCGGTGGGCGCCAAGGCATGGCGTCGCAGCCAGTCCAGCGGCACGTACTCCAGTGCGCGGGCATGTGTGCATTCCAGCACCACGGGTGGCGCGCAGCCAGCTTCGAAAGCCTCGCGCCAGCGCGCAGCGCACACGCACCAGCGGTCTCCAGGTTTCAAACCCGGAAAGCGAAAGCCGGGGCGGGGCGTGATGAGATCGTTGCCGCGCTCCATCTGGAAGTTCAGGAATCCGACCGTCACACGCGCGCAGACGACGTGGCTGCCATGGTCCTGTTCGTCGGTGTGGCAGCAGCCGTCGCGGTACCAGCCGGTCACGGGGTCGTAGCCGCAGGGCACCAATGCGGCGCCGAGGACGTTCAGTGCATGTTGGCGGTCCATCGCAGCGCGCGGGCCGGGGCCTTCAGGCCCGGCCGCCCTTGTTCAGCAGCGTCATCGCCGTGCCTATCAGCGCCGAGACCTCGCTCATGTTGCCGGGCACGATCATGGTGTTGTTCTTCTGCGCCAGCTGTGCGTAGGCGTCCACCGCCTTCTCGGCCACCTTCAGCTGCACCGCCTGTTCGCCGCCGGGCTGCTGGATGGCCTCGGCCACGGCACGGATGGCGTGCGCGGTGGCGTCGGCCACGGACTTGATGGCCTCGGCCTGACCCAGGGCGATGTTGATCTCGGCCTGCTTCTCGCCTTCTGACCGTGCAATGAAGGCTTCACGTTCGCCCGTGGCGATGTTGATCTGCTCCTGTCGACGGCCTTCAGACGCCGCGATCAGCGCGCGCTTCTCGCGCTCGGCCGTGATCTGTGCTTGCATGCTGCGCAAGATCTCCGCCGGCGGCGTCAGGTCCTTGATTTCGTAGCGCAACACCTTCACGCCCCAGGTCGTGGCCGCCTCGTCCAGCGAGCTGACGACGCTGGCGTTGATCAAGTTACGCTCCTCGAAGGTCTTGTCCAGTTCCATGCGGCCGATCACGCTGCGCAGCGTCGTCTGCGCGAGCTGGGTGATGGCCATCAGATAGTCGCTGCTGCCGTAGCTGGCCAGCTTGGGGTCGGTGACCTGGAAGTAGAGGATGCCGTCGACCTGCAGCTGCGTGTTGTCGCGCGTGATGCAGACCTGGCTGGGCACGTCCAGCGGCACTTCCTTCAGCGAATGCTTGTAGGCCACGCGCTCGATGAAGGGAATGACGAACTTCAGGCCGGGTGTGAGCGTGCGGTCGTATTTGCCCAGGCGTTCGACCACCCAGGCATTCTGCTGCGGCACGATCTTGAAGGTCTGGCCGACGAAGATGGCGGCGATGACCGCGACGATGATGGCGATTTCCATGGACTCTTTCGGGAACGTGCTGATGCAGGAACGTGCAGACGCGGGAAGATCGGATGTTCAGGGCGCCGGCGCCACCTGCAGCTGGCTTCCCTGCATGCCCACGATGACATGCAGGCCGGGCTGCGGCGTGCCACTGCCGGCGTACTGCACGGCCCAGGCGGCGCCGCGGTAGGGCACACGCGCTGTGCCGTCGTCGTTCCAGGCCGGCACCTGCAGCGTCTGGCCGATATCGATGTTGGCATCGGCGTTGCTCCGGGCCGGTGCTGAACGCGGCCGGCTGGCGCGGCGGAAGTGCCAGCCCGCGGTGGCGCCACCGCCGACCAGGGCCGAGAACATGATCTGCCCGCTGAGGCCCAGCCCCATGTGGCCGGCAATGGCGCCCGCGGCACAACCCAGGGCCAGCATCAGCAGGTAAAAGGTGCCGCTGGTCAACTCGGCGATTACCAGCGCACCGGCGGCCAGCCACCACAGGGTCGGGGCGCTCAGGTCCATGCTTTCTCCTCAGGGGCCGAGCGAGTGTAGCCATCCGTAAGGCGCATGCCGACACCCCTACACTGCACGCCATCATCCGACATCTGTACCGGCCGCTCGCCCGGCACCCACGCCCATGATTCGTTTCCGCTTTCCCATCGTCATCATCGACGAGGACTATCGCTCCGAGAACACTTCGGGCCTGGGCATCCGAGCGCTGGCCGAGGCCATCGAGAAGGAAGGATTCGAGGTGCTGGGTGCCACCAGCTACGGCGACCTGAGCCAGTTCGCACAGCAGCAGAGCCGCGCCAGTGCCTTCATCCTGTCGATCGACGACAACGAGTTCAGCCCCGGTCCCGAGCTCGACCCCGTGGTCGTGAACCTGCGCAAGTTCATCCAGGAGATCCGCTTCAAGAATGCGGATATTCCCATCTACATCTACGGCGAGACACGCACCAGCCAGCATCTGCCCAACGACGTGCTGCGTGAACTGCATGGCTTCATCCACATGTTCGAGGACACGCCGGAGTTCGTGGCCCGGCACATCATCCGCGAGGCCAAAAGCTACCTCGACGGCCTGGCGCCGCCTTTCTTCAAGGCGCTGATGGACTATGCGCAGGACGGCAGCTACAGCTGGCACTGCCCCGGGCACAGCGGCGGCGTGGCCTTCCTGAAGAGCCCCGTGGGGCAGATGTTCCACCAGTTCTTCGGCGAGAACATGCTGCGCGCCGACGTCTGCAACAGCGTCGAAGAACTCGGCCAGCTGCTCGACCACACCGGCCCGGTGGCGCAGAGCGAACGCAATGCCGCGCGCATCTTCAACGCCGACCATTGCTTCTTCGTCACGAACGGGACGAGCACCAGCAACAAGATGGTGTGGCACCACTGCGTGGCGCCGGGCGACGTGGTGGTGGTGGACCGCAACTGCCACAAGAGCATCCTGCACAGCATCATCATGACCGGCGCGGTGCCGGTGTTCCTGACGCCCACGCGCAACCACTTCGGCATCATCGGGCCGATCCCGAAGAGCGAGTTCACGCCCGAGGCCATCCGCCGCAAGATCGCCGCCAACCCGCTGCTGGCCGACCGCGACGCGGCCACCGTGCAGCCGCGCATCCTGACGCTGACGCAGAGCACCTACGACGGCGTGCTCTACAACACCGAGGACATCAAGGCCACGCTGGACGGCTACATCGGCGCGCTGCACTTCGACGAGGCCTGGCTGCCGCACGCGGCCTTCCACCGCTTCTACGGCAGCTTTCACGCCATGGGCAAGAAGCGCGTGCGGCCGAAGGAGGCAGTCGTCTACGCCACGCAGAGCACACACAAGCTGCTGGCGGGTCTGAGCCAGGCCAGCCAGGTGCTGGTGCAGGACTCGCAGACCGTGAAGCTGGACCGTCACCTCTTCAACGAGGCCTACCTGATGCACACCAGCACCAGCCCGCAGTACGCCATCATCGCCAGCTGCGATGTGGCTGCGGCGATGATGGAGCCGCCCGGCGGCACCGCGCTGGTGGAGGAGAGCATCCTCGAGTCGCTGGACTTCCGCCGCGCCATGCGCAAGGTGCAGGCCGAGTTCGCCGAGGACTGGTGGTTCCAGGTCTGGGGCCCTGACACGCTGACTGCCGAGGGCATCGGCCACAGCGACGAATGGCTCTTGCACGCCGAGGACGACTGGCACGGCTTCGGCCGCCTGGCACCCGGCTTCAACCTGCTGGACCCGATAAAGAGCACCATCATCACGCCGGGCATGGACGTCAACGGCCGCTTCGCCGAAACCGGCATTCCGGCCAGCATCGTCACCAAGTTCCTGGCCGAGCACGGCGTGGTGGTCGAGAAGACGGGCCTTTATTCCTTCTTCATCATGTTCACCATCGGCATCACCAAGGGCCGCTGGAACACCCTGGTGACGGCATTGCAGCAGTTCAAGGACGACTACGACCGCAACGCGCCGCTGTGGCGCATCCTGCCGGAGTTCTGTGCCAAGCATCCGCGTTATGAACGCATGGGCCTGCGCGACCTCAGCCAGTCCATCCACCAAGCCTACACCAAGGGCGACATCGCACGGCTGACGACCGAGGTCTACCTGTCCGATCTGCAACCGGCCATGACCCCGAGCGCGGCCTATGCGTACATCGCGCGGCGCGAGACCGAGCGCGTGGACATCGACCTGCTGGAGGGCCGCATCACCACCGCGCTGCTGACGCCTTATCCGCCGGGTATCCCGCTCTTGGTGCCGGGCGAGCGTTTCAACCGCCGTATCGTCGACTACCTGCGCTTCACGCGCGGGTTCAACGCTGCGTTCCCGGGCTTCGACACCGATGTGCACGGCCTGGTGGAGCAGGACGACGAGGGCAGCGGCCCGCGCCGCTATTACGTCGACTGCGTGCGCGCCTGAGCGGCGCAGCAGGCATCGCCCGACGGTCTCACTCGATGTTGTCGGGGATGCCCATCATCTTGCTGAAGCCGCCGTCGACATAGGTGATTTCGGCCGTGACCCCGGCCGCCAGGTCCGACAGCAGGAAGGCGGCCACGTTGCCGACGTCGTCGATGGTGACGTTGCGCCCCAGCGCTGACTGGCTGCCGACGACGTCGAGCATCTTGCTGAAGCCCTTGATGCCGCTGGCGGCCAGTGTCTTGATCGGCCCGGCGCTGATGCCGTTCACGCGCACGCCCCGCGGGCCCAGGCTGGCGGCGAGGTAGCGTACGCTGGCCTCCAGGCTGGCCTTGGCCAGGCCCATGGTGTTGTAACTGGGCACAGCCCGTTCGGCGCCCAGGTAGCTCAGCGTCAGCAGCGCGGCGCCAGGGCGCAGCAACGGGCGTGCCGCCTTGGCCATGGCCGGAAAGCTGTAGGCGGAGATGTCGTGGGCGATGCGGAAGCCCTCGCGGCTCAGGCCATCGAGAAAGTCACCGGCGATGGCCTCGCGCGGCGCAAAGCCGATCGAGTGCACGAAGCCGTCGAATTGCGGCCAGGCCTGGGCCAGTTGCTCGAAGGTGGTGGCGATCTGTGCGTCGTTGCCGACGTCGCAGTCGAAGACCAGGCTGGAGTCGAATTCGCGCGCGAAATCGGTGGTGCGGGTCTTGAAGCGCTCGCCGACATAGCTGAAGGCCAGCTCCGCCCCCTGGTTGCGGCAGGCGCGCGCAATGCCGTAGGCGATCGATCGGTTGGACAGCAGCCCGGTGATCAGGAAGCGCTTGCCGGCAAGAAAGCCCATGGTGTCTCCGTCTGTCGCTGTGCGATGTTCGTTGTTGCGGGCCAGCCACAGGGGACGACGCTTCGCAGGGGCGCGGATTCTGGCATGGCAGCTTGCACTGGCCATGCGCCGATGACGGCGTCTTGTGGGCGCCTTTGCGGCGGGCTATACTGCTGGTTTCCCGGGTAGTGCTGCGTGGGCGGAATCTTCCAGCCCATTTTTTTTGCTCGATCGTCTTTTGCCGTTGTTTTGTGGGTTGTCTCCTGCGCCGCGTGGCGCGGTCGGGGCGGCTTGCACAGCCGGTCTGGCGGTTCTGGCGGCGCCCGGTGGCGGGCACACAGGACGGCATTTGAAGGACATCAGGGCCAGCATGGCGGCACGACAGGGCTACAAGGCAGGCGCAGCGGCGCGCACCGGTTCCGGTGCGGGCGCGCGGCGCAATGCGCCGGCGGCCGGCGGGCGCGCAGTCCGGCGGCCTGCCTCGCGGCCCGCCGCTTCTGATTTCGACATCGGCACTCAGATCGCCAAAGGCGCCGACGGCGCCGACAGCCCGGCCCGCGTCGGCTGGCGCGAGGCCATCGCGCGCACCGTCGCCGGCCTGCAGTACGAACTGGTGGATGTGGAGCGCGCGATGCGGGGTTTGCTGCGCATCAGCATCGACCGCGTGCCCGGGCAGTCCTACCCGACGGGCGAGAGCGAATTTGTCACCGTCGAGGATTGCGAGGCCGTGACGCGGCAATTGCAGTACGTGCTCGAGGTCGAGGGTCTGGACTACGCGCGGCTGGAGGTGTCGTCGCCCGGGCTCGACCGCCCGCTGCGCAATGCCGCTGACTATCAGCGCTTCAGCGGCCAGGCCGTGAGCCTGACGCTGAAATTGCCCTTCCAGGGGCGCAAGGTGTTCAAGGGTGTGCTGGGGGCCGCCGAGCCGGCCGAAGCGATACCCGCCGCATGGCAGCTCGTCTTCAACGACGGCAAGAACGATCAGGTGCTGGCCTTTGCACTCGACGAGGTGCGCGAAGCGCGGCTCGTTCCGGTGCTCGATTTCAAGGGCCGGCAAGGCAAGAAGACGGGGGCGACGCCGGTGACACCGGTGACATCGGACGGGGCCGCCCCCGCGGTTGACGGAGAGCAGGGTCTATGAATCGCGAAATGCTGATGCTGGTGGACGCCATCTCGCGCGAGAAGACGGTCGAACGCGACGTCGTCTTCGGCGCGGTCGAAGCCGCACTCGCCTCGGCCAGCAAGAAATTGCAGGGTGGTGAGGTCGACATCCGTGTGTCCGTCGATCGCGACACCGGCGAGTACGAGACCTTTCGTCGCTGGCTGGTGGTGCCCGACAGTGCCGGACTGCAGAACCCCGATGCCGAGGAACTGCTGTCGGAGGCGCTGGAGCGCATTCCCGACATCGAGGAAGGCGACTACATCGAAGAAGCGATCGAGTCGGTGACCATCGGCCGCATCGGCGCGCAGGCGGCCAAGCAGGTGATCCTGCAGAAGATCCGCGACGCCGAGCGGGACCAGCTGCTGAACGACTACCTGTCGCGTGGCGAGCGGATTTTTGTCGGCACGGTCAAGCGCCTGGACAAGGGCGACATCATCGTCGAGAGCGGCCGCGTCGAAGGGCGCCTGAAGCGCAGCGAGATGATCCCGAAGGAAAACCTGCGCACCGGCGACCGCGTGCGCTCGGTCATGCTGGGCATCGACCCGACGCAGCGCGGGCCGCAGATCATGCTGTCGCGCAGCGCACCGGAGTTCATGAAGGAATTGTTCGCGCAGGAAGTGCCCGAGATCGAGCAGGGCCTGCTCGAGATCAAGAGCTGCGCCCGCGACCCGGGCAGCCGCGCCAAGATCGCCGTTGTCAGCCACGACCGCCGTGTCGATCCCATCGGCACCTGCGTCGGCGTGCGCGGTT
>JBBSCX010000177.1:0-7655 GCA_038249905.1 Burkholderiales bacterium | reverse complement strand
TGCCGGCGCTGCTGCCCGGCCTGCTGGTGGCGCTGCACTATCTGGTGCAGGTGGTGCGGCCGAGGATGGGCTTTGGATCCGACGTGGGCGGGCGGCGCACGCCGTGGATCGTCGGCGGGCTGGCGGTGCTGGCCCTGGGTGGGGTGGGCGCGGCTCTGGCCACCGCCTGGATGGAGACCGCGCGCGGCCCCGGCATCGCGCTGGCGGTGGTCAGCTTCGTGCTGATCGGCATCGGCGTCAGCGCCGCTGGCACGTCGTTGCTGGTATTGCTGGCCAAACGCGTGCCGGCGCCGCGACGCGCGGCCGCAGCCACCATCGTCTGGATGATGATGATCTTCGGCTTCGCCGTCACCGCGGGCGTGGCCGGATCTCTGCTGGACCCCTATTCACCGGCGCGGCTGGTGGCGGTGATGGCGGCGGTTTGCGCGCTGGCCTTCGTGCTGGCGCTGGCGGTTCTGCGGGGGCTGGAAGGCCGCGGGCCGGCAGGCGGCTTGGCAGCGAACGGCGTGGCGGTCGCCGCCCCGTCCGCCGTGGCGCCCACCGCCGCACCGCCGACGCCCTTTCGCACCGCTTTGGCCGAGGTCTGGGCCGAGGCCGAGGCCCGCCGCTTCACCATCTTCGTCTTCATCTCGATGCTGGCCTTCAGCGCCCAGGACCTGATCCTGGAGCCCTTTGCCGGCACCGTCTTCGGCTGGACGCCGGGGCAGACGACGCAGCTCTCGGGCGTGCAGCACGGCGGCGTGCTGCTGGGCATGATCGTGGTGGCACTGGCCGGCAGCGGGCTGCTGGGGCGGCGCTTCGGGTCATTGCGCGGCTGGTGCGTGGGCGGCTGCCTGGCTTCGGCGCTGGCGCTGGCGGGTCTGGTCATGGCCAGCATGGTCGGACCGGCCTGGCCGCTGGCGGCGACGGTCTTCTTGCTCGGGGCGGCCAACGGCGCGTTCTCGATCGCGGCCATCGGCTCGATGATGCGCCTGGCCAGTCAGGGCCGCGAACGCCGCGAAGGCACGCGCATGGGCCTGTGGGGCGCGGCGCAGGCGGTGGCCTTCGGCCTGGGCGGGCTGCTGGGCACGGGCGCCAGCGACCTGGCGCGCTGGCTGCTGGGATCGCCCGCGGCGGCCTACGGCAGCGTGTTCGCGCTCGAGGCCCTGCTGTTCGTGGTCGCCGCCGTGCTGGCGTTGCGCATCGATGCTTCGAAAGACACCGTGAGGGCCGCGTCCGCGCAGTCGCACGGTCAAGGAACCCCGGCTTCATCCTCAGTGTCCGCCTCGGCATCGCCGCGGGTGGCGTGAGTGCATTGAAGGTGGAAGTGGAAAACGCAAAGTGGTCATGAACCCAGGAGATGCTGCAATGGACAAGATCGAGACCTTTGACGTTGTCGTCGTCGGCGGCGGCCCCGCCGGCGCCACTGCGGCCGACGACCTGGCACGCCAGGGCTGGCGCGTCATGCTGCTGGACCGCGACGGCCGCATCAAGCCCTGCGGCGGCGCCATCCCGCCGCGGCTGATCAAGGACTTCCTGATCCCCGACGAACTTCTGGTGGCGCGGGCACGCTCGGCGCGCATGGTCAGCCCGAAGGACGCGCGCGTCGACATCCCGATCGAGAACGGCTTTGTCGGCATGGTCGACCGCGAGCAGTTCGACGAATTCCTGCGCGAACGCGCCGGCGAACATGGCGCCGTGCGACGTTGCGGCAGCTTCACGCGCCTGGAGCGCGACGACCAGGGCACCGTCATCCACTTCCAGTCGCGCGACCGCCATACGCGGGGTGAGGGCACGCCGTCGATGGTCCGTGCCCGCGCCGTCATCGGCGCCGACGGAGCGCGCAGCGAAGTCGCGCGGCAGTCCGGGCTGGGCGAATCGAAGTACGTTTTCGCGTACCACGAGATCGTGCGTGCGCCCGGCCACGGTGCCGAGCCCGCGCCGGCCGGCTACGACGGCACCCGTTGCGACGTGATCTACAACGGCGACATCTCGCCCGACTTCTACGGCTGGGTGTTTCCGCACGGCGACACCATGAGCATCGGCACCGGCAGCGCCGACAAGGGCTTCTCGCTGCGCAGTGCCACCGCGCGCCTGCGGCAGTCGGCCGGCCTGGCCGGGTGCGAGACCTTGCGCCGCGAAGGCGCGCCAATCCCGATGAAGCCGCTCAAGCGCTGGGACAACGGGAAGGACGTGGTGCTGGCCGGTGACGCCGCCGGCGTGGTCGCCCCGGCTTCGGGCGAAGGCATCTACTACGCCATGGCCGGCGGCCGCATGGCCGCCGATTCGGTGCACAAACTGCTGCAGACCGGCGACGTGCGCGCGCTGGCCGGGGCACGCAAGCAGTTCATGAAAGAGCACGGCACGGTGTTTTTGGTGCTCGGCATCATGCAGCGCTTCTGGTACAGCAGCGACAAGCGGCGCGAGCGCTTCGTCAGCATCTGCAAGGACAAGGACGTGCAGCAGATGACCTTCGATTCGTACATGAACAAGGTGCTGACACGCAAGAAGCCGATGGCGCAAGTGCGCATCTTCTTCAAGGACATGGCCCATCTGCTGGGACTGGCGCGGGTCTGAGGATTTGATTGGGCTGAGCGGCTGCCCAGCGGGGCAGCCTGCTGTGGCGCTCATGCTGTGGCGCTCAGGCTGTGGCGCTGGGACAGTCGCGTTCAAGGCTGCGGTGCGCTGGCCGCGGGGCTCAGGGTGGGGTGATCAGGCCTTTGCAGCGAACGCCGGCACCCTGACCTCGCAGACGATGCCGCGCGGCGCCAGTTCGCGCCATTGCACCGTGCCGCCGAGCTGCTTGACCCGCTTGCGCACCCCACCCAGGCCCAGCCCGTGAGCCCAGGCCTCGGGTGCACGGCCTGCGCCGTCGTCGGCCACCGTCAGCAGCAGGGCGGGGCCGTGCAGGCTCAACTGCACGTCGATGCGGCTGGCCCGGGCATGCGCCAGGGCATTGCTGGCCAGCTCGCGCAGCACGCGCGTCAGTGCCGACCACTGCGCCATGCTCAGCACCAGGTCGCGGTCGCTGCTGAAGCTCCAGCCGAGCGTCAACTGCGCGGCGACCAGGCGCTGCGTCAGGTCGGCCTTCCACTCGCCGGCGGCGTCCGACAGACGGTGTTCGCTGGCCGCCAGGCCGCGCGTCAAGGTCTTCAGGTCCTGCAGGGTGTGGCGCAGATAGTCCTCCATCTCCGGGCTGGTGGACTGGTACATCAGCGTCAGCAGCCGCGCGCCGATGTCGTCGTGCAGGTCCTGGGCGATGCGCAGCCGCTCTTCGCCGCGGCCGCGTTCGACGGCGGCATCGAAGGCGGCCGCGCGCCGCAGTTGATCGACCACACGGTCGGCCAGGCGCGCGTCCTCGAGCGTGAACAGGCGCCGGCCGCGCTGTGCAAAGCGCAGGCGCAGCGCGGCCGGTGCGCCAGGCGGTTGCGCGGCGTCGTCGGCGCCCGCTTCAGTGGCGGTGTCGCGAAGGGGCACCAGCAATTCGGCGCCGCCGCCGACGACGCGGGCGCGCGGCGGTGCGCTGTCCTGCGGCAACAGTTCCAGCGGCTCGAACATCTCGCGCAGCACTTGCGCCATCAGCCTGGGCGCACGCGCCGGGCGTGCCTGAAGCTCACGTGCCGCACGGTACAGACGATCGAACATGCGTTCGGTGCTCAGCGCCGGATTGCCCTGCAGCAGGCCCATCACCGAGGGCCGGGCGCCGGCATACAGCGCCAGCGAAGCGCCCAGGGCCAGCATCACCGTCGTCGGCGGCGGCAGTTGAAAGGTGGCCTGCAGACCCAGGTGCGCGGCCAGGACGAGCAGGGCCATGACGGCCAGCAGCGTCATCTCGCGCAGCAGCGGTGAGGCGCGCACCACATGCGGCAGGACCAGCAGCAGGGCGGCCAGCGAGCCGTGCCACAGCAGGGCCACTGCGGCGTTGAGTTCGGCACCGGCGGCAGGCCAGGTCGGCGCCAGCGCGGCTGCGCCGCTGATCAGCGCACCCAGCACCAGCCCGCCCAGCAGCAGCCGCCTTTGCAAGGCCACGAAGGGGTCGGGTTCGCGTTGCAGGATGCGGCCCAACACCAGCACCGCGGCCGCGCCCAGCCCCAGCAGCAGACCTTGCAGCAGCCACCAGGGAGCCGCCGCGCCACCCAGCAGAAACAGCAACCAGGCGCCGGCCGCGACCACCACCCCGGCCTGCCCCAGGCGCCGCGCTGCCGGGCTGGCCTTGGCCGACGCCGCCACCACCTGCAGCGCGGCGGCCGCTGTCGCGAGATCGAGAGCCGCCTGCAGCGGCAGCTCTGCCGCCAACAGCGCTCGCGGCAGCAGCAGGCCCTGCACCTGGCCCAGCGCGACGAACACCAGGCCGCCGGCCTGTGCCGCACACATCACGGCATAGGCGCGGCTGCGTCCGGTGGGTGTGGCCATGGCCACCGCCGCACCGTGCAGCAACAGCGCCAGCGCCAGCGCACACAGCGGCCACCACAGCGGGCCCAGCCCACGCCAGCCGCGCGGCGACAGCGGCAGGTCCAGCTGGGTGCCACCCGCGAAATGCAGCCGCAGCGGCGCAGTGGGTTCATGGTCCACCAGCGCCTGCAAGGCCTGGTGCTGGGCCTGCTGCCGCGGTCGTGCGTTGTCGTCGCTCTGCCAGCGCGACGAGCGTTGCAGCAGCAGCGCGTCCACTTCCACACGCCGTCCATCGGCGCTCGACACCGCCTGCAGCACCTGCCCCTGCAGCGCGCGCAACGCGGGGTCGGCGCTGGTCCGCAGCAGCACCTGGCCCTGCGCCCCGGCGCGCCATTGGGTCTGCTTGCCGGCAGCCACATCGACGGCGCTGGCGACCTGGCGCGCCAGCAGCAGCAGCAGGCAGCCTGCCACCAGGGCCAGCAGCATCAGGACCTGGAGCCGCCCGCCACCGAGCAGCACGGCGGCGGCGTCGGGTGGGTCCGCCCCCAGGTCGAACAGGCTGCTGTCAGCGCCGGCAGGCTCGGTGCGGCGGCCGCTGCCCAGGCCCGACTTGCGCAGCGCCGCACGGTGCATGGCCACGGCGCGGCGGCGTCAGCGCTGGGGCGTGCGCGGCGCGGCCGGGTGGGCCGTGCGGGTCGGGCGCGCCATCCGGGGCGGGCGCATCACACCAGGCCCTGCTTGCTCGCGAGCACGGCGGCCTCGGCGCGGCTGGAGACGTTGAGCTTCTTGTAGATGCTCTTGATGTGGTCGTTGACGGTGAACCACTTGATGCCCATCAGGCTGGCGATCTCCTTGATCGTGAAGCCCTTGCTCAGATAGGTCAGTACCTCGACCTCGCGCGGCGTCAGGCGCTCGTGGTCCAGCGGCTTCTCGATCGGTACCGGACGGCTGATGGTGTGGCCCGACAGCGTCATGAACCCGGAGTCCGGCGCCTGACCGTCGCCCCGGCCATCGCGGAAGTGCGTCAGCAGGCGGCGCGCGATGGCCGGGCTCAGCGGCGGCTGGCCGCGCACGATCTTCTGCAGTTCTTCGACCAGCACCTCGAAGCGGTCTTCCTTCAGCAGGTAGCCGTCGGCCCCGCACTGCAGCGCCGGGAACAGGTGCTCGTCGTCGCTGTACAGCGTGGTGACGATCTTGGTGGCGGGGTACTGCGCCAGTTCGGTCAGCAGTTCCAGGCCGGTGCCGTCGGGCAGCTCGAGGTCGACGAGGATGAGCCTGAACGGGTCCACCCCGTGCATGCCGTCGGCGCCGCCGGCGATGCGGATGTGGCGGCGCGCGGTCTCCAGGTCGCCGGCCTCGGTGATGGTATTGGCGTCGCTGAAGCTCTCGCGCACCACGCGGCACAGGAAGCTGCGGGCGACCGGGTTGTCTTCCAGTATCAACACCTTGACCGCCATGCGCACAACCCCTTGTGTTCTCTGTCTGCCGTGCTGCCTTGCCTGCCCTGACCGGCTCGCCATGCTAGCGGTTAAAGCCGGCCGGGCCACCCTGTCAAAGGTGATTACTCGTTGACCAGCAGCAGCTTGCCCTGCACCTGTCGCGAGCCCATGCGCGCATAGGCTGCAGGCAGTTCGCTCATCGGCAGCCGCGCGTCGACCACGGGCCTGACCTTGCCTTGGGCGTACCACTGCGCCAACTGCCCCAGCGCGGCGGCGCTGGCCTCGGGTTCGCGCCTGATGAAGTCGCCCCAGAACACGCCCACCACCGACGCGCCCTTCAGCAGCGCCAGGTTCCAGGGCAGGGCCGGGATGCCGCCGCCGGCAAAGCCCACCACCAGATAGCGCCCGCGCCAGGCGATGCTGCGAAACACCGGCTCGGCCAGCGCGCCGCCAACCGGGTCGTAGACGACGTCCGGGCCCTTGCCGCCGGTCAGCGCCTTCAGCGTTTCGCGCACGTCCTGCGTCGTGTAGTTCAGCGTGGCGTCGGCGCCGATGCGGGTGCACAGCGCGCACTTCTCGTCGCTGGACGCGGCCGCGATGACCTTGGCCCCCGCCGCCTTGGCAATCTGCACCGCCGACGTGCCCACGCCGCCCGCAGCACCCAGCACCAGCACGGTCTCGCCCGGCTGCAACGCAGCGCGGTCCATCAGCGCGTGGTGCGAGGTGCCGTAGGTGAAGGCGAAGGCCGCGCCGTCCTCGACCGCGAAGCCCGGCGGCAGCGGCAATACACGCTCGGCATCGACGCAGGCGTGCGTGGCGAAGCCGCCGGTGCCGGCGATCGCGGCCACCGCCATGCCGGGCCGCAAGTGCTTGACGTCGGCACCCACGGCGTCGATGGTCCCTGCGAACTCCGAGCCCGGCACGAAGGGCAGCGGCGGCTTCATCTGGTACTTGCCCTCGACGATCAACAGGTCGGGGAAGTTCAGGCTCGCGGCGCGGATGGCGATGCGCACCTGCCCCGCGGCGGGTTCGGGCGTGGGCAGATCGTGCATGCGCATGGCGCCGATGCCGTCCAGGGTTTCACACAGCCAGGCCTTCATGGGTTTGTCCTTCGTCCAAAGTGAAACGGCCCGGCGCGCGCCGGGCCGTGCGCGCGTGCCGCAGCGCTCAGTTGCCGGCCATCGGCAGCAGCGGCACGATCAGCAGCGCGACGATGTTGATGATCTTGATCAGCGGGTTCACCGCCGGGCCGGCCGTGTCCTTGTAGGGGTCGCCCACGGTGTCGCCGGTGACGGCCGACTTGTGTGCATCGCCGCCCTTCTTGTGCAGCTTGCCGTCCGCGTCGGTGAAGCCTTCTTCGATCAGCTTCTTGGCGTTGTCCCAGGCGCCGCCGCCGGTACACATGCTGATGGCGACGAAGAGACCGGTGACGATGGTGCCCATCAGCAGCCCGCCCAGCGCGGCCGGGCCCAGCAGCATGCCGACCGCGATCGGTGCCACCACCGGCAGCAGGCTGGGGATGATCATTTCCTTGATGGCCGCCGTGGTCAGCATGTCCACGGCCGCGCTGTAATCGGGCTTGCGCTTGTTGGCCATGATCAGGCCGTCGGCAAACTGCTTGCGCACCTCGACCACCACCGCCCCGGCGGCGCGGCCCACGGCTTCCATCGCCATGGCGCCGAACAGGTAGGGGATCAGGCCGCCGATGAACAGGCCCACGATCACCTTGTGGTCGCTCAAGTCGAAAGTCAGGTTCATGCCACGCGCTTCCAGCGCGTGCGTGTAGTCGGCAAACAGCACCAGCGCGGCCAGGCCGGCCGAGCCGATGGCATAGCCCTTGGTCAC
>JBBSCX010000176.1:0-7695 GCA_038249905.1 Burkholderiales bacterium | reverse complement strand
TGCAGCGCGAGAACGCCTACACCGCGGCCGTCACGCAGGACATCGCGCCCTTCGCCGACACGCTGTACAAAGAATTCCTCAGCCGCATCCAGCAGACCGATCTGGGTGTGCCGGTGCGCCACGGCGCCTGGTACCACTACACGCGCACGGTCGAGGGCCAGCAGTACCCCATCCACGCCCGCCGCCGCGCCGATGTCGCGCTGTCCTACGACGACAAGGCGCCCGAAGAAGTGCTGCTCGACCTGAACGAGATGGCCAAGGGCAAGCCCTTCATCAGCCTGGGCGACATGCAGGTGTCGGACGACGGCCGCGCGCTGCTTTACACCATCGACGACACGGGGTTTCGGCTCTACAGGCTCTACCGCAAGGACCTGGCCAGCGGTCGCGTCGAGGGCCCGCTGGCCGAACGTGTGACCGGCGTCGAATGGGCGGCCGACCACCGCACCGTGATGTACAGCACCGAGCATGCGGTGACCAAGCGGTCCGACACGCTGTGGCGGCTGGCGCCCGGCGGCCAGCCCGAGAAGCTGTACGAGGAGATCGACGAGCTCTTCCGGCTGGGCCTGTCGCGCACCAAGGACCGCCGCTACCTGCTGCTGACGCTGCAGTCCACCGACACCTGGGAAGTGCGCCTGCTGGACGCGCAGCGCCCCACTGGCGCGCTGCAGACCGTGCTGCCCCGGCGCAAGGGCCACAAGTACGAGGTCGAGCACCGCGACGGCCTGCTCTACATCCGCAGCAACCTGGACGCCAAGGACTTCCGCGTCGTCACCGCGCCCGTGGGACGCGCCGACCCCGCGCAGTGGAAGCCGCTGGTGGCGCACCGGCCGGGTGTGCTGGTGCAGGACGTGGCGCTGTTCCAGCACTTCATGGTTGTCAGCGAAAAGGCCGAGGGCCTGAACCGCTTTCGCATCCACGACTTCCGCAGCGGCCAGTGGCGTGAACTGCCCTTTGCCGAGCCGGTGTACGCCGCCGGTGCGGGCAGCACGCCGGAGTTCACGAGCACGCAGTTTCGCTACAGCTTCCAGAGCTTCCTGACGCCGCCATCGGTGTACGACTTCGACATGGCTGCGGGCACGTCGAAACTGCTGAAGCAGCAAGCCGTGCTGGGCGGCTACGACGCCAGCAAATACGCCAGCGAACGCCTGTGGGTGACGGTACGCGACGGCACGCGCGTGCCCATGTCCATCGTCTATCGGCGCGACCGGGCCCGCGACGGCAAGGGCCCGCTGTGGCTGTATGGCTATGGGTCGTACGGTTACGGCCAGTCGGCCACTTACAGCAACTCGCGCATCAGCCTGCTCGACCGCGGCGTGGCCTATGCCATCGCCCATGTGCGCGGCGGCAACGAGTTGGGCGAGACCTGGCACGACGACGGCATGCTGATGAAAAAGAAGAACAGCTTCTTCGACTTCATCGACAGCGCCGAGCACCTGGTGAAGACCGGCTGGACATCGCCCGCGGGCCTGTTGGCCGAGGGCGGCAGCGCCGGCGGGCTGCTGATGGGTGCCGTGGTCAACCTGCGCCCGGACCTGTTCCGCGCCGTGCACGCGGCGGTGGCTTTCATGGACGTGGTCAATACCAGCATGGACGCGAGTCTGCCGCTGGTGGTGGGCGAGTACCTGGAATGGGGCGACCCGAACGACAAGCGGGCCTTCGACTACATCCTGTCGTACAGCCCCTACGACAACCTGCAACGCAAAGCCTATCCGGCGATATTGCTGACCAGCAGCTACAACGACAGCCAGGTGATGTATTGGGAACCCGCCAAGTACGTGGCCAAATTGCGCACGCTGAAGACCGACCGAAATCCGCTGCTGCTGAAGATGAAGATGGAACCCGCCGGCCATGGCGGCGCATCGGGCCGCTACGACGCGCTGAAGGACCGCGCCTTCGAGGTGGCGTGGATGCTGCAGCAGGTGGGGATTGCGCGCTGAGGGGGCGGGCGGAGCGGGCGGGCGGAGCGGGCGCCGCTGGACGATTGTCGGGATAGACCCAGGGACGACTTGAATCGCCGCCATTTGTCCACTGGCTGCAGGACGGACTGGGTCTCTTGACGCGCTGCTGACCTTGTAAGCCTTAGGGCCGAGCCGAAGAATGCGCGGGCAGCATCTGCGCTTGCATTCAGGAGGCACCATGACCCAGCATTCCATCACCCGGCTCATCCGCGGGCTCGCAGCCGTGGCCTGCGTGCTTGCGTTTGGGCAAGTTGCGGCGCAGGCCAGCAAGAAGGTGCTTACCGGCGTGGCCATCAACTGCCCCGAGCACTTCAAGCTGGAGGCCGGCGCTTGCAAGGCCGACGCTGCAAAAGTAGCGACGTTGACGGAGGTGCAGTGCAAGTCGCCAGGTCTGGCCTTCGTCGGCGAACCCCCCAAGTGTCTGGTCGTCGCCAACCAGGTGCCCACGCCCACATGTGCAGCCACCGAGCCGCCGTCGGCCTTCGACACCGACATCAAGCAATGTGTGGTGAAGGACGACAGACCGCGCAGTGCCTTGGGAAATTACGTGGGCGACTGTTTTTCGGTTCGTACTCTGCCCGCGCCTGTACCCCAGAACCTGGAGGGCGGCAAAACCTATGTCGTCGTCAGCCAGCGGCCGGAAGGGGAAAACGACAAGCTGCTGCGCCTGGCAGAGACGACCGACGGCGGGCGCCGCTTCAAATGCCGCTCCTTGGTACCGGGCAAGCAGTTTGATGTCAAGGCCAGCGACCTGATTGCCATCGGCGCCGATCGCAAAGGTTGGACCTACGGTGTGCTGGCGCTGCCCTACAAATTCCACTTCGACGACAAGAGCTTTGGCGCCGGCGTGTCCATCGGCCCCTACGTGGGCCGCCGCTGGGGCACGCCCGGCTCGGCCTACACCTTTGCGCTGGCCGCCACCATCGGCAGCGTGAAAGGCGAGATCCGCGACGCGCAAGACAAGATCACCAGCACGCCTGATCTGCAGGCCTTCTCATTGGCTGCGGGATGGATGTACGACATTGCCAAAGGCGCCGAGACACGGCCCTTCAAGATAGGATTTTTTTGTCGGGGCCGATGTCGTGAGTTCCGACAACACGGTGAAGTACAAACACAACCGGAAGCCCTGGCTGGCGTTCCAGCTTGGCTTCGACTTCACCGACAACTGAGGATGGCTGCCGCACTTTGCATCCGCATGGCCACAGCCGGCCTCGTGTGGGCCGGCTTGACCGTGACAGCCCTCGCTTCAGACGACATCCAGGGCGTGCAGCGGCACTGGGACAACGACGTCTGGGCCCGGGGTGGCGCCGACCGCTGGTACACCAACGGCCTGCGCTTGTCGTGGAGCTGGAGCGCCGCCTGCTCGATCAGGCCGGGTCCATTCAATAGGGGCTAGGCCGGCGTACGGCGGCTCGGCGACGGCGATCCAACGCTGAGGGTCGGCCGCCAATCTGAGCATGCACGCGTACCGGCAGGTGCTGTAAGGCCTGTTTCGGCAGCAGGCCGCCTGAGGGTGGCCCGACGCGGATCGACTGCGTCTGCATTGGCACCCAGACGCACTCCGCGCTGCGCGCGCAACTGATCCAACCGGCTTTCTGCTGTCTCCGCGCAGTCATGTCGGCTCATCAGAATCAGTCGGCAGCTTGGCTGTCGGCGTGAACCCGCACGCTCGCCAAGTGGCTGTTCAAGATGTTCAAACTCAGGAGAGACCCATGCGAATTGCCCCCTTTTCATTTGCCGTGCTGGTGTTGGCCAGCGCCGCTTCGCTGTTGCCAGCAACCACGGTGATGGCAGCCAGCACCCTGACCGGCGCTGCGCCCATCGTCATCGGCCACCGTGGTGCGTCCGGCTATCGGCCCGAGCACACGCTGGAGGCTTACGCCTTGGCCATTGCCCAGGGCGCGAATTACATCGAACCCGACCTGGTGATGACCAAGGACGGTGAACTGCTGGCGCGCCACGAGCCCATGTTGGCGCGTGTGAACCTGAACCCCGACGGCACCATCAAGTTCGTGGGCGGCGTGCCCGAACTCAACCGCACCGACACCAGCACCAACGTGTGGCAATTGCCGCAGTACGCCAGCCGGCTGACGGTCAAGACGCTGGACGGCGTCAAGGTGGGCGGCTGGTGGGCCGAAGACTTCACAGCCGCCGAGATCCGCACCGACGTGCGCGCCCAGGAACGCCTGCGCGACCTGCGCACGGCCAACAATGCCTACAACGACCAATTCGTCATTCCGACGCTGCAAGAAGTGATCACCCTGGCACAGACGCAAAGCATCGCGACCGGGCGCACCATCGGCATCTATCCCGAAACCAAGCATCCCACGTTCTTCACGGCCCACACCCAGGCCAATGGCCTGATGAGCATGGAAGACCGCTTGTTGCAGATCGTGCATGCCAATTACGGCAACAACGCCAACGCGCCGGTGTTCATCCAGTCCTTCGAGGTCTTCAACCTGCAGTACATGGCGCCGTTGACCGACATCAACATCGTCCAGCTGATCAGCTTCGGCGGCAGGCCCTACGACTTCACCGTCGCCGGCGACCCGCGCACCTACGCCAGCATGGCCACACCCGCCGGCCTGGACCAGATCAACGACTACGCCCAGGGCGTGGGCCTGAACACCAACGTGATGATCCCGCTGACCGGCGGCATGCTGGGCACGCCCACCAGCGTGGTCGGCGACGCCCATGCCAAGGGCCTGCTGGTGCACGGCTGGACCTTCCGCGCAGAAAACGCCTTTCTGCCCAACGAGTTCGACATCGGCACCAGCCCGGCCGGCATCGGCAACATGAACGGCCAGGTGCAGGCCTTCCTGGCGCTGGGCATGGATGGCTTCTTCACCGACCACCCGGACCTGGGCGTGGCCGCCGTGGTGCCCGAGCCCGGCACCTACGCGCTGATGCTGGTCGGCCTGGCCGCCTTGCTGGCACGCAAGCGGCGCTGAGCGCCCAAGCGGGCCGCACCGCGTCTGCATGGCGATCCGAAGGACCGCCATGCGACTTCAAGGCGCTGGAAGTACCGGCGCATCATGCCGGGCCACCATCAGAGCCCCATCATGCGTTCGAGGTCTGCCGTGCCCGCGCCACCCGACTGCTGGCCGTAGGGCCCGTCGGCGCCAGCGCGGTAGACCAGATGCGGCACGCTGCTGGCCTGCAGGTTCTTCCACAGCGCGGTATTGGCCTGCACCTGTGCCAGCTTCTCTGCTGGCGCGGCTGCGGCCGTCAGCCCACCGCGCCCGTTGACGAGCAGGGTTTCGTGCTCGTCCATCAGCGCCGTGCCGTCGCTGGCGGCAAGCATCATCGCGCCCTGCGGGCCGGAGGCCGGCGTGATGAAGGCCACCGGCATCCACACCATGCGGATGCGGTTGCGCAGCGGCTTTGCGGCGTCCCAGAGCGTGGCGCAATGGGGGCACTGCGGATCGAAGAACACCAGCAGTGTGCGCACGGCCATGGCCTGTCCGACGACGAAGCCGCTGCCGCGAGATGCGGCATCAAAGGCGCGGCGGTTGACGTCGGCAGCCGGCGGCTGGACCGCTGCAGGTGGCGCCGATTCAGAGACGTCGTTCTTCGAGCACCCCCAGAGGGAAAACAAGCTGGCACCGGCAATGGCCAATGCTTGGCGGCGCGAATGCGCAATGGGTGTGCCCGGGGGTTTCATGGTTTTGACTCCTGCGGTGGCGTCGGTGTGGCATTAGGCCAGGCAGTAGGCCAGGCGGTCGGCGTCGATCAGGGCGACGCAGTTTTTTCCGTTCTTGGTGATGATCTTCCTGGCGCCGGCCTTGGGGATCACACGCCGCAGCGCTGCAACCATTCCGTCAAGCGCGCGATGACGGCGTCGCGCTCGGGCTCGTTGAAGATCTCGTGATGCAGCCCGGGCCACTCGATGGCCGTCAGCAGCCCGGCGGGCGCGGCCTGCGCAAAGGCGCGGCTGCCGGCAGCGGCCACGCAGCGGTCGGCGCCGGCCCACATCAGCAGCGTGGGCATGCGCCAGTGCGGTGCGCGTTCACGCACCACCTCCCCACTTTCCACGATGAACTGCACCAGCCGTGGCGTGATGCGGTCGTGCACCAATTGGTCGGCGATGTAGGCGCGCACGGTCTCGGTGTCGCGGCTGATCCACTCGGGCCTCAGGCCGTTGCCCAGGCGCAGCCCGGGCGCGATGGGCGACAGCAGGGCCAGCAGGGCGCGTTGCGCCGCGCCCAGGCCGGCGTCCAGTGCGGGTGACGAGAGCACCAGGCCGTCGACATCGCGTGACCAGCGTTCGGCATCGGCATCGGCGCCGGTCGACTCGGCGACAAAGCGCGCCGCCACCAGGCCGCCCAGGCTGTGCCCCAGCAGCACGTGCCGGCCTTCCCCGCGCAGGTGGTCGATGACGGCCGAGAGGTCGTGCAGCAGGGCCTGCGGGTGCGCCAGCGTGCCGCGCGCACCACCGCTGCGGCCATGGCCGCGCTGGTCGTGGCCGGCGACGTGCCAGCCGGCGGCGTTCAGCGCCCTTGCCAGCGCGGCATAGCGGCCGATGTGTTCGCCCAGGCCGTGCACGATCTGCACGGTGCCCACCACGCTGCCGGCGGCGGGGTCGGCCGGCCAGCGCTGCAGGTGCAGTGCCAGGCCGTCGGCGGTGGTCAGCGTTTGCATGCGCGGCTTGCGTTCAGACCAGGCCCATGTTGTGGAAGCAAAGCTTGTTGCAGTCAGGGTCGCCGCAATGGCCGGCATGGAAGTCGGCGCCGCACGCCGGGTCGCTGGTGCTGGGGGTGACGTGGCCGTTCATGGGCGTCTCCTCGCACCGGGGCGGTTTGTACAGTGTAGGAGGGGCCCCGGGGATCAGGTCTCTCCTCGCTCCTCGACATAGGTACAGCAATCTCTGCGGGCCGACGACGTCTGGCAATTCGGCAGATTGGCCGAGGGGAGACAGGAGAGAACTGAGCCCAACCGTTCCAGATCCCCAACCGTTCCGCACCCAGCAGCAGGGGCAACGCCCGCGGCATCGAACCGTTGCGACAGATCAGCCTTGTGCTGACCAGGCCAGCAGGTAAAGCCGAATTAGATCAACCCCACGCCGCGTTGATCATTGCCCGGATGCCACCTTCGGTAGGGCAGGCGGCGGCAGATCGAACCGCGTGAACGAGTAGTTCCACACCGTATAGGCGATCACGCGGTCGTTGGCGTCGCGCTGAAACTTGTACTCCTGACCGAGCGTGGCATCGTCGCGCACGAGCCTGAAAGTGTCCTGTCCCGACCGTCGCAGCAAGTTCATCTGGCTGGCGGGGTCGTTCGACGGCAACATCAGCCACGCGAGATCCTTGCCCCAGGGCACGATGAGTTGCTCGCGATAGTGTGGGTTTCCGCCGTACAGCCCTGTGTAGGCGTCGAGGTCGGGTGTGTCGCCACCCGGTGTGTTGACGGGCAAGCGGATTCCCTTCAGCAGCAGCTGTCGCATCTGCCGCGTGTAGGAACCGGCGGCATTCGCGTTGGTCAGCGCGATCACGCCGACCTCGTCCTTGAGCGCGAGTGCGATCGCCGTCTCGTAGCCAGGGCAGACGCCGCTGTGGCTCACCACCGTGTTCGCGCCTTCCCGAGAGACGGCGAAGCCGAGTCCCCAGGCGGTCTTGCCGTCGGGGTCGGTCCAGTGCACGCGGTGCATCTCGCGCAGCGTCGCCACGCGCAAGACGTCTTGTCCGCCCTGTCGATGCAGGCGAAACTGCCACGCCGCGAAGCGCGCCAAGTCTTCGAC
>JBBSCX010000175.1:0-7745 GCA_038249905.1 Burkholderiales bacterium | reverse complement strand
TCCGGCAGCACGTCGGCCGAGTAGAAGTGCTCACCCGGGCCGAAGCGGCGCCAGCCACCGTCCTGCAGGCCGATCTCCATCACCCCACGGAGGATGAAGACCCACTGCGGGTGTTCGGTGCAGTGGAAATCGCTGCGAAAGCCCACCGGACTCTCGCGCAGCTGAAAGCCGCCGCCGGGCATCAAGGCCGACAGGCGCGACATCGGCTTGCCTTGATCGAGGGGGATCAGCGCCTCGTGCCAGCGCGCGACGCCGTCGGCGTCGGTGGCCAGGACGAGCTGGGTGAACTGCGGCACGGGATCGTTCATGTCGCGGGCCTACAGCGTGGGCGCGTCGAAACTGTTGCACTCGGCCATGCGGCCACTGTCCAGGCCGCGGCGAAACCAGCGCTGGCGCTGCTCGCTGCTGCCGTGGGTGAAGCTCTCGGGGCGTACCACGCCGCCACCCTGGCGCTGCAAGGTGTCGTCGCCGATGCGCGCCGCGGCGTTCATGGCGGCAGCGATGTCGCCCTGGTCCAGCCAGCCCTTGCCCTTCTGCGAGTGGTGGGTCCACACGCCGGCCAGGCAGTCGGCCTGCAATTCCGTGCGCACCGACAGCGCATTGCCCTGCGCCGCGGGCAGTCGCTGGCGCTGCGCCTGCACCTTGGCGCTGATGCCCAGCAGGTTCTGGATGTGGTGCCCGACCTCGTGCGCGATGACATAGGCACGTGCGAAGTCCCCTGGCGCGCCCAACTGCCGCTGCAAGGTGTCGAAGAAGTCCAGGTCGATGTACACGCGGCTGTCGCCGGGGCAGTAGAACGGCCCCATCGCACTCTGTCCGGTGCCGCAAGCGGTGGGCGTGGCACCGCGAAACAGCACCAGCACCGGCTCGGCATAGTTGGCGTTCGAGGCGGCGAAGATCGGGCGCCAGACGTCCTCGGTATCGGCCAGCACGGTGGACACGAACACCGCGCTCGGGTCGGTGGGGCGCTGCCCCGGTTCGGCGGGCGCGGCCGAGCCGCTGGTCTCCGGCGCGCCGCCGCCGATCACGCCCAGCACCGTCATCGGGTTGATGCCGAAGATCCAGCCCACCACCAGCGCGATGACGATCGCGCCCAGGCTCAGACCTTTGCCGCCACCCAGACGCATGCCGGACCGGGCACCGCCGGCACGGCGGTCTTCCACGTTGTCGCTCTGCCGATGGCCTTCCCACTTCATCGCTGCCCCCTGCCGTTGATGGCGGGCACAAGCCCGTGGGCGCATTGTGCGACGCCGGCGGAGCGCCGCGATGCCGCGAACGGCAAGGCGCGGGCGAGGCGCCGCCGCGGGGGATCAGTGCAGCGCCGTCACCGGTTCATTGCAGTGATAGGCCGCGAAAAGCTGCAGGGCCATGGCACGCAGCCGATCGTTGGCGCTGGCGTGGCCGCGGGCAATGCGCTCGAAGGCGTAAAGGCGGTCGAGGCAGATGCGCGGCAGGTCGACGGCCAGACCCTCGGCCGCCATCAGGCGGCGAAAGCGCGCCAGCACCGCTACCGACACGCCAGCCACCAAAGGTACCGGCGGGGCGGGATGGTGTTCAGGCGCGGCAGGCGTCGCAGGACCATCTTCAATTGACGGCAGCAAGCACGGTGCAGTGGGCGTCTTCAGCGACGGCTTCATCGAATTTCTCCACGCCGGCACGGGGCGCCAGCGTGGCTGCCAGTCTGCGCCCGACGTGCCGCAGCCATCACACGAAGAGGTGGGCACAAGCCCACTTGTTCACGCGCCGAGCGCATTGACCGCCGGTTCAGGTCTTGGGCAGGGTCACGCCGCGCTGCCCCTGGTACTTGCCGCCGCGATCCTTGTAGCTGGTCTCGCAGACCTCGTCGCTCTCGAAAAACAGCACCTGCGCGCAGCCCTCGCCAGCGTAGATCTTGGCCGGCAGCGGCGTGGTGTTGCTGAACTCCAGCGTCACGAAACCTTCCCACTCCGGCTCGAAGGGCGTGACGTTGACGATGATGCCGCAGCGCGCATAGGTGCTCTTGCCCAGGCAGATCGTCAGCACATTGCGCGGGATGCGGAAGTACTCCAGCGTGCGCGCCAGCGCAAAGCTGTTGGGCGGGATGATGCAGACGTCCTGGTTGATGTCGACGAAGCTCTTCTCGTCGAAGTTCTTCGGGTCCACCACGGTGCTGTAGATGTTGGTGAAGACCTTGAATTCCGGCGCGCAGCGGATGTCGTAGCCATAGCTGCTGGTGCCGTAGCTGACGATGCGCGATCCGTCTGCCGACTGGCGCACCTGCCCGGGCTCGAAGGGCTCGATCATTCCGTGCTCCTGGGCCATGCGGCGTATCCACCGGTCGCTCTTGATCGTCATCGTGCAGCCCCTCCAGACATGGGGCAGATTCTAGGAGCCGCCTTGCACACGGCGGGCGCGCTCGCACTACGATGAACGCATCGCCCTACCCCGTACGGACCCCCGCCATGCGCCAAGCCCCCGAACTGCTGGCCGGCTATGCCGCCTACCACCGCGACCGCCGCAACATCGCCACCCATTTCGTCGGCGTGCCGATGATCATGTTCGCGGTCACCGTGCTGCTTTCGCGCCCGGTGCTGGACCTGGCCGGCCTGCCGCTGAGCCCGGCGGTGGCGGTGTTCGCGATCAGCACGCTGTGGTACCTGACGCGCGGCGCCTTCCTGTTGGGCCTGGCCACCAGCGCGCTGATCGGCGTCATGGCGTGGGCCGCGGTGCCGATCGCCGCGGCCAGCACCGCCACCTGGCTGGGCCTGGGGCTGGGACTGTTCGCCGCCGGCTGGGTGATCCAGTTCATCGGCCATTGGTACGAGGGCCGCAAGCCGGCCTTCGTTGACGACATCGCCGGGCTGATGGTGGGGCCGATGTTCGTGGTCGCCGAGGCGATGTTCGCAGCCGGCTGGAACCGCCCGCTGCTGGCGCGGATCGAGCGCGAGGTGGGTCCGACACGCGAGCGCAGGCTGAGCGTCATCCGCCCCTGAGCGCGCGCACGGCGCGCCGCCGCCGCGCCATCGGCGCTCCGGGAGCCGGCTCCTAGAATCGCCGGCATGACCCGCAAGCTCTTTGTCACCACGGCGCTGCCCTACGCCAACGCGCCCTTCCACATCGGCCACATGATGGAGTACATCCAGGCCGACATCTGGGTGCGGCTGCAGCGGATGCGCGGCCATGAGGTGAACTTCGTCTGCGCCGATGACGCACACGGCGCGCCGATCATGATCGCGGCCGAGAAGGGCGGCCTGACCCCGCAGGCCTTCGTGGCGCAGATCGCTGCCGGCCGCAAGCCCTACCTCGACGGCTTCCACATCGCCTTCGACCACTGGCACAGCACCGACGCGCCCGAGAACCACGCGCTGGCGCAGTCCATCTATCTGGCCCTGAAGGCGAACGGGCTGATCGACAGCCGCGTCGTCGAGCAGTTCTTCGACCCCGAGAAGGGCATGTTCCTTCCCGACCGTTTCATCAAGGGCGAATGCCCGAACTGCGGCGCGCAAGATCAATACGGCGACAACTGCGAGGTTTGCGGCGCCGTCTATCAGCCGACCGATTTGAAGAACCCGCGTTCGGCGCTGACCGGTGCGGTGCCGGTATTGCGCAGCAGCGAGCATTTCTTCTTTCGCCTGTCCGACCCGCGCTGCGTCGAGTTTCTGGAAACCTGGACGCAGGACGGCCGCCTGCAGCCTGAAGTGGCGAACAAGGTGCGCGAATGGTTCAAGCGCGTGCCCGACGAAAACGGCAACGACAAGGCCGGCCTGGGCGACTGGGACATCAGCCGCGACGCGCCCTATTTCGGCATCCAGATCCCGGACGCACCCGGCAAGTACTTCTACGTCTGGCTCGATGCGCCTGTGGGCTACCTGGCCTCGCTGCAGGCCTGGCTGGCGACCAAGTCCATCGACATGGACAGCTATCTGGCCGACCCCGCGGTCGAGCAGGTGCACTTCATCGGCAAGGACATCGTCACCTTCCACACCCTGTTCTGGCCGGCGATGCTGAAGTTCAGCGGCACGCATCGGGCGGACGGCACCTACGTGCCGCGCAAGGTGCCCGACCGCATCCATGTGCACGGCCATCTGACGCTGTCGGGCGCCAAGATGAGCAAGAGCCGCGGCACCGGCATCAGCCCGCTGAAGTACCTGGAACTGGGCCTGGATGCCGAATGGCTGCGCTACTACATCGCGGCCAAGCTCAATGCACGCGTCGAAGACCTGGACTTCAACCCCGAGGACTTCATGGCCCGCGTCAATGCGGACCTGGTCGGCAAATACATCAACATCGCCAGCCGCGCGGCGGGCTTTCTGGCCAAGCGTTTTGACAACCATCTGAGCGCCGATCTGGGCGTCGAGGGGCGGGTATTGCTGGACGGCCTGCGCGCGCAGTCCGAGGCCATCGCCACGCTCTACGATGAGCGTGAATTCGGCAAGGCGCTGCGCGAGGTGATGGCCCTGGCCGACCATGTCAATGCCTATGTCGATGCGCACAAGCCCTGGGAACTGGCCCGGCAGCCGGACAGGGAAGCGGCGCTGCACGATGTCTGCAGCACCTGCATCGAGGCCTTTCGCGTGCTGACCGTGTACCTGAAGCCGGTGCTGCCGGCGCTGGCGGCCAAGGTCGAGGCCTTCCTCGGCATCGCGCCGCTGCAATGGGCCGACGCGGCGCGCTCGCTGGGGCACCACCGCATCGGCACCTACACCCACCTGATGCAGCGGGTGGACGCCAGGCAACTGCAGGCGCTGCTGGCATTCGACGAGCCTGCCGTTCCGACCCCGGCCCTGCCAGCCCCGCCCGGCGGAGAGGCCATCGCCGACGAGATCGGCATCGCCGACTTCGCCAAGGTGGACTTGCGCATCGCCCGCATCGTCAAGGCCGAGGCCGTGCCAGGAAGTACCAAGTTGCTGCGGCTGACGCTGGACGCGGGCGAGGGCCATGACGCCGAGGGCCATCCCAGGCTGCGCAACGTCTTCAGCGGCATTGCCAGCGCCTGCACGCCCGAGCAGCTGACAGGCAAACTGACCGTGCTGGTGGCCAACCTGGCGCCGCGCAAGATGAAGTTCGGCCTCAGCGAGGGCATGGTGCTGGCGGCCAGCCACGCCGACGAGCAGGCACAGCCCGGCGTCTATGTGCTCGAACCCTTCCCCGGCGCCCAGCCGGGCATGCGCGTGCGCTGAAGTCCCGCCGGGAAGGGGCGCACACTCGGGCTGCCATGCCCTTGCCGAAATCGTTGCGGGACCGAGTCCACCGCTTCCACCCGCGCCTTCTGGACACGCTGCCGGGCTACGACCGCCCGCAGTTTCTGGCCGACGTCGGCGCCGGCATCACCGTCGGCGTGGTCGCGCTGCCGCTGGCCATGGCCTTTGCGATCGCCAGCGGTGTCGGGCCCGAGGCCGGGCTGTTCACGGCCATCATCGCCGGCTTCATCATTTCGGCCCTGGGTGGGTCGAATGTGCAGGTCGGCGGGCCGGCTGGCGCCTTCATCGTCATCGTCTACGGCATCGTCGAACGCTACGGTCTGGCCAACCTGCTGATCGCCACCTCGCTGGCCGGGGTGCTGCTGTTCCTGATGGGCTGGTTCAAGCTCGGCGTGCTGGTGCGCTATGTGCCGGTGCCCATCATCATCGGCTTCACCAACGGCATCGCGGTATTGATCGCGCTGTCGCAGTTGAAGGACCTGATGGGCCTGGCGACGCCGAAGATGCCCGCCGACTTCTTCAGCCAGATCGGCGTGCTGTGGGCGCATCTGTCCAGCCTCAACCTCGCCGCCCTGGCCATCGGCCTGGGCAGCCTGGCCATCGTCGTGCTGTGGCCCAAGAGCTATGCCGCCCCGCCCGAGGCCGCGCCCTGGCTGGCTCGGCTGCGGCGCGGCGCGGTACGGGTGCCGGGCACCTTGATCGCGCTGGTGGTGGCCACCAGCGGGGCGCTGCTGCTGGGCCTGGATGTGGAGACCATCGGCTCGCGCTTCGGCAGCATCCCGCAGAGCCTGCCGGCCCTGGCGCTGCCCGACTTCAGCTGGGCCACGGCCAAGCACTTGCTGATCCCGACCGTCACCATCGCGCTGCTGGGCGCGGTCGAGTCGCTGCTGTGCGCGCGCGTGGCCGACAACATGGCGGATCACCCGAAACACGACCCGAACCAGGAACTGATGGCGCAGGGCGTGGCCAACTTCATCACCCCGTTGTTCGGCGGCATCCCGGCCACCGGCACCATCGCGCGCACCGTCACCAACGTGCGCGCCGGCGGGCGCACCCCCATCGCCGGCATCGTGCATTCGCTGACCCTGTTGGCGGTGGTGCTGCTGGCCGCGCCGCTGGCGCTGCACATCCCGCTGGCGGCGCTGGCCGGCATCCTGCTTTACGTGGCCTGGAACATGGGCGAGTGGCGAGAGTTCTCGCGCCTGCGCAAGTTCAGCCTGCCTTACCGCACCATCCTGCTGGGCACCTTTGCGCTGACGGTCGTCTTCGACCTGACTGTGGCCGTGCAGGTGGGCCTGATGCTGGCCTGTGTGTTCTTCATCTACCGCATGGGCGAGTTGTTCCGCGTGCAACCGCTGGCCGCGGGCACGCTCCCGCCGCAAGTGCTGGGTTTCGAATTGTTCGGGCCGCTGTTCTTTGGCGCCGTCGGCAAGATCGAGTCGCTGAGCAAAAACTTGCCCGAAGGAACGCGCGCGGTGGTGCTGGAAATGCACCGCATGATTTCGCTGGACACCTCGGGACTGGAGGCGTTGACCCAATTGCACCGTGCATTGCAGCGGCGTGGCGTGGCCCTGGTGCTGGCCCATGTGAACGAGCAGCCGCTGTCGCTGATGCGCCGTGCCGGCTTCGAGGACGTGCTGGGGGCAGAGAACATCGTGACGACGCTGCAAGGCCGGTTCGACGCCCCGCCTGCGGCGTGAAGGCGCCGCCGCAGCGATCTAATCACTTCGTCGAAGCCAGGCGACGAAACGGCGGACACTTCTGCCGTTTCGACTAATTCGTGGTTTCTTTCGTCAGGGCCTCGGCCTAGACTGCCCGGTGTTGCAGCGCGGCCAGTGGCCGCCCGAAGGAGACGATCATGCAAATCACGCTGCTTGGCGCCGGCCACATCGGCCAGACCATTGCCCGCCTGCTGGGCGGCTGCGGCGACTACCGGGTGACGGTGGTGGACCGCAGCGCCGAGGCCCTGGCACTGCTGGCCGGCGAACCGGCGCTGACGCGCCAGGCCGACACGTCCGACCCCGCCACGCTGCTGCAGGTGCTGCGTGGCCAGGACGCCGTCATCAACGCCCTGCCCTACCACCTGGCCACGCTGGCAGCGACGGCCGCGCGCGAGGCCGGCTGCCACTACTTCGATTTGACCGAGGACGTGGCCGCGACGCGGGCCATCAAGGCCCTGGCCGAAGGGGCGCCGACGGCCTTCATGCCGCAGTGCGGGCTGGCGCCAGGCTTCATCGGCATCGTCGCGCATCACCTGGCGCAAGGGTTCGACAGCCTGCAGGAAGTGAAGATGCGGGTCGGCGCCCTGCCCGCCTTCCCGACCAACAGCCTCAAGTACAACCTGACCTGGAGCGTGGACGGACTCATCAACGAGTACTGCCACCCCTGCGAGGCCATCCGTGACGGCCGCAACATCGAAGTGCTGGCGCTGGAGGGTCTGGAACATTTCAGCCTGGACGGCACCGAGTACGAGGCCTTCAACACCAGCGGCGGCCTGGGCACGCTGTGCGAGACGCTGGCCGGCCGCGTGCGCAGCCTGGACTACAAGAGCGTGCGCTACCCCGG
>JBBSCX010000174.1:0-7809 GCA_038249905.1 Burkholderiales bacterium | reverse complement strand
GCTGCGCGCGCAGGTGGTGCCGCAAGAGCCCGAACCACCCGCGCCGGCCGCGCAGGCCGCACCGCCGTTCGACTGCGAGGCGACCTGTGCGCACTACCGTCCGGTTCGGCTGAGCTGGGCCAAGCAGCTCAAGCGGGAGTTCGAGATCGACATGGCGCACTGCCCGAACTGCGGCGGGCAGCTGAAGATCATCGCGGCGATCATGGAACAGCCGGTGATCGAGAAGATCCTCACGCACCTGGGTCTGCAAGCCAGAGCACCGCCCAGGGCGCGCGCCCGCGGGTCGCAGCTGCAAGCGGCCTGAGATCCACCAACCACCACGTTTCAGGCGGCCCGGTGACCAGGGCCGCGGGGGGCTGCGCCGGGGCTTCGCAGTGCCGACTTTTGAGGCCACGTCGCGTGGGAAAACCCCAAGGCAAGCGCTGCGGACGACACCCTTTGGGCCTGCGATCGGTGTTCAACTGGCTGGGGCCGCGCCCAACAACCACGTGGGTGCGTGCCCGAGAGCTCGGCGGGGGGTGTTCCGGGAGGAAAAAGGGCGTTTGAAAAGCCTATCCTCGGCACGGCTCAACGCAGCTACCGGCCGGACGGTGCTGCGCCGCTGGCCGCCAACACGGCAATCACGGGCCCGCAGAGTCAATGCGAACGACCGCGTACGCCCATGCGCGACGGTGCGATCGTCAACGGCAGCCAGCTCGAACGCTGGCATACCCCCAGCGCCGCGGCAATCACCGCAGTCGTCGAGCGCAATCGCCATAGACCGCGCGATTGATCGCCACCGCGGCATGCCCCGCGGTTTACTCCCCCGAGGCTTGTCCGACAGTGCCCTCAGTTCGGTGGCCCGCGGCATTGCGGCTTGCGCGGGCAGGTGTCCGACAACCCTAAACAATTGCACTCAGCTGTGACCGGCTGCTTCAGCGAAGCACAGTTTCAAGGTCTGCTTTTCGGCGATGAACCCGGGAAGGCGTCCGGCATGTCCCGACTCCTTGGCGTTTCCCACAGGGCACGATTGCTCTGCTCGAAGTTGACGTTCATAGGTTGGCGCTGACGAGCGCGTCGACCGGGAAATGCCCTCTCCAAGTCGGCCGTCGCATCTTGGGTGAGCACTGATCACTCCTTCGGAAGGTGGTGCCAGGCGCTCCTTGGCTGAGTACAACCTGCAGAACCCAAGCAAGACTGAGGGCATGTGCCGCGGCAGCGTTGCCCACCCCACCCATGTCACTCTCGGTAACAATCCCCACGCAAGGGAGGGTTGTATGCGAGGGGGCGCCTCTGATCTCACCGTGCTTCTGAAAGCTTGGCGCGACGGCGAAGCAGACGCATTCGACGCCGTCGCTCGTGCCGTACAAGGCGACTTCCTGCGCATGGCGGCTTCGCGACTCGCGGGACATGACCCTTCGACATTGGCCAAGGGCGACGTGGTGGGCGAGGTCTGGCTGAGGCTGATGCAGTCTGACAAGAGCTGGGCCAACCGCGCCCACTTCTTCGCCACCGCAGCGTTGACGATCCGGGGCGTGCTGACCGCCCATGCGCGGGCACGGCTGGCCGACAAGCGCGGCGGCCGCCGCGTGCGGATGACGCTGACGGACTCGGCATTCGGCGAGGAATCGATGGCCGCAGATCTGCTGACGCTGGACAAGCTGCTCTCCCAACTGCATGCGCTTGACGCACGCGCGGCCGCCGTCATCGAGATGACCTACTTCGCCGGCCTGGACCGCGAGCACATGGCCGAGGTACTGGAAGTCTCGCTGGCCACCGTGGACCGAGAGCTGCGCTTTGCCCGCGCCTGGCTGGGCCAGCGCATGGGCACAGAGTTGCCCTGATCGCCAACAAGCCACCCGAACCCGCCATGCCGCCACTTCCCGCACCGCAGCCCTTACCCGAGCCGCTGCACGGCGATCCATCCGGGGACGGCACCACCAGCACCACCAGCGCACTGCAGTCGCAACCGCTGCCGCCGCCCACGGCCGAGGCCGCGGCCTATGCGCAGATCAAGGCGCTGTTCGACGCCGTGTGCGAACTCGACGACAGCCACGCCGTGCTGGCCCGACTGCAGGCGCTTGCCGCCACCCAGCCCCAGTGCGACGAAGTGCTCGCGCTGTGGCAGACAGACGCTGCAGGGCGAACCCGGCTGGGCGCCCCCGTGGCCGGCATGCTGGCCAGCGCCAGCCAGTCCGGCGCCCCGGAACTGGCGGCTGGCGCCACGCTCGGCGCCTGGCGGCTGGTGGCGCCGTTGGGCGCGGGCGGCATGGGTCAGGTGTTTCTGGCCGAGCGCGACGACGGGCTGTACGAGCAGCGCGTGGCCATCAAGCTGCTGCGCGGCTGGCAGGGGCCTGCTGCGCAGGCGCTGCTGGCACGCGAGCGGCGCATCCTGGCGTCGCTGCAGCACCCGCACATTGCTGCGCTGGTCGACGGCGGCACCACGCCCGCAGGGCGGCCGTACCTGGTGATTGCCTTCGTCGATGGCCAGCCGCTGGACGTGTGGTGCCGTCAGACGAAGGCCAGTTTCGACACCCGGCTGAGGCAACTGCAGACCGTGGCCGAGGCCATCGCCTACGCGCACCGCCGGCTGGTCGTGCATTGCGACATCAAGCCCGCCAACGTGCTGGTCGATGCCGATGGCCGCGCCATGCTGCTGGACTTCGGCATCGCGCAACTGCAGGACCGCGGCGCCGACGACGCGCCGCGCGCACTCACGCCGCACTACGCCAGCCCCGAGCAGCAGGCCGGCGAACCAGCGCAGGTCGGAAGCGACGTCTACGCGCTGGGCCGGGTACTGGAAGAGCTGCTTTTGGCCCCCGAAGCCGGCACCGAGGCCGCCCGCCGGCGTGTGGAATGGCAGGCCATCGTCGCCCGCGCCTGCGCCCGTGTGCCGGCCGACCGTTATGCCAGCGTCGACGCCCTGCTGGCCGACCTGCGCCGCCTGCGCACGCACCGCCCGTTGCAGGCTCTGCAGGATGCCGGCTGGCCCTACCGCTTGCGCAAGCTGCTGCGCCGCCAGTGGCCCTGGGCGCTGGCCGGCAGCGCAGCGCTGGGTTTGGCCACAGCCGGTGTGCTGCAACTGATGCATCAGCGCGACCGCGCCCTGCAGGCCCAGGCCCAGGCGCGTGCCGAAGCCACCACCGCGCGCCAGGTGGGCGACCTGCTGATTAAGCTGTTCGAAGGCGCTGACCCGGCACGGGGCGGGCGGCCCGACACACCGGCCAGCGCCCTGGTGGACCGCGGCCTCGACCGCGTGCAGGCCGACCTGATAGCGCAACCCGAACAGCAAGCCGTGATGCTGTCTGTGCTGGCACGCGTGTACGACAACATGGGCCGCCTGGGCCAGGCCGCCGACGCCTACCGCGATGCGGCCGCCATCGAAGAGCAGCTGGGCCGCCCGCTGCGCGCTGCCGCCTTGCTGCGCGCGCAAGCCTTTGCCGTCAGCAACAACGGCCAGACGGCCGCTGCGGTGGCACCAGCGCGGCGCGCGCTGGCGCTGTTCGACGCCGCCATGGCCGGCCGAGGTGCAGCGGTCACCGCCGGGGCGGATTCGGCCACCCGCGCGGGTGCGGCGCCGACACCGGAAACGTCAGAGGGGCCCGAATCCGGGGCCGGCCTGGCCGCACCCACACGCGCCGGGCTGCTGGCGACGCTGGGCACGGTGCTGGCCACCAGCGGCGGCCTGGCCGAGGCGGAGCCGCTGCTGCAGCAGGCCCTGCAGCTGACCGCCCAAGGCGACCCCGGCGACCGCGATGCCCGGCTGCAGCAAGCGCAGTCGCTGCATGCCATGGGCATCCTGCGTGACCGGCGTGCGCAATACGCGGAATCCGTGCGCGACTTCGAGGAGGCCCTGCAGATCAAGAAGTCGCTGTTGGGCGACACGGATCTGTCCACCCTGACGACCGCCCAGCGCCTGGTGCCGGTGCTGGCACGCTTGGGCCGCATCGACGATGCGGAGCGCATGGCGCGCGAGGTCGTGCAACGACGCCAGGCGCTGACAGGAGACACAAGCGAACCGGTGGCCCGGGCGCTGAACGAACTGGGCAACGTGCTGCAGGACGGCGGGCGCCTCGGTGACGCCATCACGGCTTACGCCCAGGCAGCGGCCATCACGCGCGCTGCCGTCGGCCCTAGCTCCATCGTCTTGGCACAACAGCTCAACAACCTGGCCAGCGCCTTCGAAGAGCAGGGATCGCCAGCAGCCGGGCCCCTGTACCGCGAGTCCCTGGCCATCCGCAGCGCACTGTTGCCGCCCGGCGACCAGGGCCTGGCCCGGGCGGGGCACAACATGGGGCGCTGGCTGCTGCGCCAGGGTGACGCAGCCGCAGCGCGGCCGCTGCTGCTGGCCGCGCTGCAGTCGCGTCAGGCCAAGCTGCCGGCCGGCCACGATGACATCGCGAATTCCCAGTTGCTGTTGGCCGAAACCGAACTGCTGCTGCGACGGCCCGAAGAAGCGCAGGCCATCGCCATTGCGCTGCAGCCGCTGGAACCCCAGCTGCCGCCCATGCGGCAGGCGGCGCTGTGGCGGCTGCAAGCCCTGCTGCTGCAGGCCCGTGGCGACCGCGCTGGCGCCCTGGTGCCGACGGAACGTGCGCTGGCCCGGGTGATGGAACGCCTGCCCGGAATGCCCGGCCTGCTGCAGCCCCGCCTGGAAGCCGCCGAACTGCAGCTGGCCCTGGGGCGGCGTGACGCGGCTGACGCCACGCTGCGGGCCCTGTTACCCCTGGCGATGGCGCAGCACCCCAGCTCGCCGTGGCGGCTGCGCGCAGTGCAACTGCAGGCTCGGCTGGCTGCAGCAGCGCCAAGCACTAGGACAAACCCGAAGTCATGACAGGTTGCTGAGTTGTTTTGCGCTTGGACTGGTAGAGGCGCTGTGTGCGACGAAGTGGACCGGTAGTGGACCCCTCCGTCAGGCTGCCTCGCAACCTTTGCCACGAGGAGTCCCACCATGTCGACGCGTTACCCCCTGACCACAGCCCCCCTCTTGCGGCTGACTGCGGCCTGTGTTGCCGCCCTGCTGGCCATGCCGGCCAGCTGGGCCGCAGAGCTCACCCTGTCGCCGACCAACGGCCTGTTGTCGCTCGACGGCGGAGCCTCCTTCGCCAGCCAGGTCGTCTTCAACGGCAGCGTCATTCGGGCTGGCGCGCTGACAGGCGGCGTGCGCGAGTACAAGGTGCTGGGTGACCTGAACGTCGGCTACGACGACCGCGTCACCGCGCTGGGCAATTCGACGGCGGGGGTGCGTTTCGTGGTCGGCAACGACGTCGTCATGCGGGGCACGCTGGACTTTGCTGCCAACGGCGCGGTGTCCGGCGCAGGTGGCGGCTGGGCCGGCACCGCGCGTGAGGCGGCGTCCGGTGCAGTCCTGAACCTGAACTCAACGCCGCTGTCGAACGGCGGGGGGCGCGGTGCCGGCGGTGCTGCGACCGAGGCCGTGTTCGGATTGGTCATCTGGGGCGAGGAAACCACCTGGATCAACTCCTGGGGTGGTGACCAAGGCGCGGGTGGCTCCCGCGGGGGGTGGGGCGCAGACAGCGCGGCCGGTGCCCGAGGCGTCAACGGCAGGGCTGGCGGCGCCGGCAGCGGCGGCATCAGCAACGTAGCCTACGGCATCGTGGGCGCCGGGGGCGGATCGGGAGGTCAAGGCGCGGCTGGAGGACGAGCAGTCGGCGCCGGGGCCGGTGGATCGCCGGGCAATGGCGGGGCAGGCGCACTGCTGCGATCCACCCTTGGCACGACGCTCAGCTATTCCCGCGAAGCGCAGCCGGGAGGCAGCGGCACCAGGGGGGCAGACGGCTTCTGGGGAGTCGCCGGCGCCGCTGGCAGCGCCGGTGGCGCAGGCAGCGTGGCCCGGGGACCTGACGCCGCGTTCGCCTCCTTCGCGCGTGTGGTCCGCAACCGGGACGCCATCTTGTTCGCTGGCAATGGTGGCGGTGCGGGCGGCGGTGGCGGGCAAGGCGGTCAAGGCGGCGGTGCCGGTCAAGGCGGCGGTGGCGGTGGTGGCGCAGGTGCTGGCGGCGACAACTATTGCGACGGCTACTGCGGTTTGATCGGAACCTTTGGCACCACCCGCAGCGGCAACTCCGGCGGCCAGGGTGGCAATGGCGGGGCGGGCGGCAACGGCGGCGCTGGGGGCGCCGGCGGGGTGGGTGGCGCTGGCGGCGGTGGCGGCGGTGCCCTCGAGATCGTCGCGCGCGGCACGGTCACCCTGGGCGGTTACATCACGGTCGACGGTGGTGAGGGTGCTGCCGGCCTGGCCGGGCAGGCGGGCAGCGCGGGCGAAGGCGGCCGTGTCGGGCAGAACGGCCAAACCGGCCTGCAGCTCTATGGCGCCATTTCGCGCGGTGGCAATGGCGCGGCCGGCGGCACGGGCGGTGTGGGTGGTGCCGGCGGCGCCGGCGGTGTGGGAGGCGCAGGCGCCCCGGGCGGCGGAGGCTCGGTGCGCATCGTGGCCAGCCGCATCGTCGATGAACGACCCAGCGTGGGCATCTATGGCGGCACGGCAGCAGCCCCCAACGGCTACTTCTACTACGGCAACAACGAGGGCAAGCGTCTCGCCGACCCGCTGCTGCAGCACATCCGCATCGTCGACGACAACACGCTGCGTGCGTTCGGGACCCGCGGTGCCAATCCCTATGTGCGAAGCGCCACAGGCGCAGCGGTGGACACCCCCTTCATCAGCGGGCAGTTCGGCGACGGCACGACTCTCTTCGAAGGCGGCGCCGAGCGTTTCGGGGTGGTGTCTACCGCGGTTGTGCAGGAGGTCTCTCCACTCGTGCAGGCCTTGCGAGACGCGGCGCCGACTGGCGGCTCTGCGGCTCTGGCACGTCGCAGCAGCTTTGCCGGTCTGGTCATGGAAGGCTTCGATGCGTTGATCATGGTCAACCTCACCGGGCGTTCCTTGCTCGATCCGAAGCTGGTCGGGTTTGGCGACGCAGGCTACTCGCAGATGTCAGCGTTGCTGGCGGGCGGCTGGGCACAAGACGCAGCCTTTGGCGGTGACGGGGCCGACACCATCCTGGCTTTGCAAGCCAACGGCATGTACCTGACCTTTGTGCCGAGCGACACAGCCAGTAACTCGCTGCGATTCGGCTTTTCTGTCGATGGGGCCAGCACGAGCGGCGTCTTGACCCGCGATGGACAGGCGATGTACCTGAGCACCGTTGCCATTCCCGAGCCAGGAACGTGGGCGATGTTGCTGGCGGGCCTGGGCGTGCTGTTGAGGCGCTTTCGTGTGCGCTCAGCGGCTGGCGAATCTGCCGATACGGCGCGAAGCTAGACATCTCTACTCAGGCGATATCACGAGGTCGGCACATGCACATGCACTCGCTCATTCCACCCCGGGCCACGGTCAGGCGCCGTGCGTCAGTCCAGGCTGAACGCAGCCGCGCACGGGCGCCGCTGACGCTGGCCGTGTTGGCGGTCCTGGCCGCGCTGAGCCCTGCCTGGGCCCTGGACCGGCCGGCGCCACCCCTGGACGACGCACTCTGGAACTGCGCGCTCAAAAACACTCTTCGCGTGTGCTCGCTCGCCGGTTTCGACCTGACGCAAACCCACATCACCCTGAGTCCGCTGCGCGGCTTCAATTTCTCAGACACCTTGCTGCCGGCACCCTGGACCGGCAGCCAACCCAGCGGCGTGCGCCTGACCAGCGCGGAGATCCTGGGCGGCGCCAACATTTGGCTGGCCTCGGCCACTTCGATTGCGGGCGTGCAGGTGCGGGAAGCACGCCTCAGCCAAGTGTCGCTCGCGGGCCGGATACTGAACGGCGCAAGCTTTGTCGGCGTGGAGTTCGACCGCGTGGACTTCATGGGCGCCGACCTCACG
>JBBSCX010000173.1:0-7813 GCA_038249905.1 Burkholderiales bacterium | reverse complement strand
GAGACCCGTGCCCATTTGGTGGACAGCGCCGACACGCTGCGCGAGGCGCTGCGCGCGCCCCTGGTTCGCAGCGGCGTCTGAGTGCGGTACAGCCCGTGGGCACGGCACAGCAGCCAGGCAATTACGGGCTGGACTAGACTGTCGGCATGAGCCGGGTGCTGCGCGTCCTGACCTGTGTACTGCTGCTGCTGGCCCTTCCGCTGCAGGGTCTGGCGGCGCAAGCCACGCTGCTTTGCGCGGGACATGGGGGGGCCGGGGCTGTCTTTGATGGCGCTGTCTCTGATGGCGCTGTCTCTGATGGCAATGTCTCTGATGGCGATACCTTTGACAGGTCTGGCGCTGATGGGCATCTCTCCCAGCCGGCGCAAACCCCTCAGCCGGACCCCGACCGGGTCCCATGCCACGGGTCCCACGCGCTGCCGACGGATACCGCCGCGGCGCCGTGTGCGGGTATCGATGCGCCGGCTGAAGCCGGGGCTTGCTCCGGCTGCAGCGCCTGTGCGGCCTGTTGCTTCGCGCTGGCGCTGCCGGCGGCGCTGTCGAACACGGCCCTGCCCCCCGGCCAGGGCGACTATCCCGGTGCCGCCATGGCCGCCGCCACAGGCCCGGGCGCCGACACGCTCGAGCGGCCACCACGCCGCTGAGCGCGGGCCAGCGCGCCCACTGCGCGTCCATGACGTCGCCGGCCCGACGGCCGCGTCGCCAGCCCCTTCGCCGATGGCTTTGTACGCCAGCGAACTTCGCCCCACCGAGACTGCCCATGAATGCATCCGCCTTGCCATTGCCGCGGCCGTGCCACACACGCTGCGGCGTGCCGTCCTCGTCCCTGTCCCCGACGCTTGTGGCGCCGGCCCGGTGTCTCGCCATCGCCATCGCCATGGCCCTGGTCGCCACCGCGATGCCGGCACACAGCCAGCAGTCGGCGACCCGCGCACCGGCCGCAGCCGATCCGGCCGAAGCCACCGTCGTCGTGCCGCGCCTGGCCTATCGCAGCGCCTTTCGACAACACCGCCCCTGGGCCGATCAACCCGTTGGCGACTGGCGCGCGCTGAACGACGAGGTCACCCGCATCGGCGGCTGGCGCAGCTACCTGCGCGAAGCGCAATTGCCAGAACCGGTACCCGGTCCCGCGCTCACGCCCTCGCCCTCGCCCTCGCCCTCGCCGACGCCAACACCGGCACCGGCACCGGCACCGGCGCCCGCGCCGGCCCACCATCACTCGCACCAGGGCCCGTCGCACCATGCGCCGCGCTGACCCCCGGCGCCGCGGGCGCGCCGCCTTGACCCTGCTGGCGTGCGCGGCGCTGGCGGGCTGTGCGGCGCTCGACCCCGAAGGCGGCAGCACGCCGGTCAACACCTTGTTGCAGCAACACGGTGGCCACCGCCTGCAGCCGCAGCGCACTGCCGACGACATGGCAGCCGCCCAGGCCCAGGTGCAGACCCTGCTTGCGCAGCCGGTGACGGCCAATGCCGCGGTGCAGGTCGCCTTGCTGAACCACCGCGGCCTGCAGGCGCAGCTGGCGCAGGTGGGGATGGCCAGTGCCGAGCTGACAAGCCTGGGCCGCCTGCCCAACCCCGGCTTCAGCTTCGGCCGCAGCCGCCGTGGCGACGAGCGCGAGATCGAACGCGGGCTGCACTTCAACCTGGGCGCATTGCTGGTGCGACCGCTGGTCGTGCAGGCCGAGGGCCGGCGTCTGGCCGCACTGCAGCAGCAGACGGCTGCTGCCGTACTGGCCCATGTGGCCGAGGTGCAGAAGGCGTGGGTCCGCGCCGTGGCCGCGCAGCAGACCGAGGCCTACACGCACCAGGTGCAGGACGCGGCCGCCGCCGGTGCCGAACTGGCAAGGCGCATGGCCGAGGCCGGCAACTTCAGCCGCCTGCAGCGGGCGCGCGAACACGCCTTCTCGGCCGAGGCGGCGCTGAACCTGGCGCGCGCCCAGCAGGCCAGCGTGGCGGCGCGGGAACGCCTGAACCGCCTGCTGGGCCTGTGGGGCCCGCAGCTGATCTACACCCTGCCCGAACGCCTTCCCGACCTGCCGCCCGAAGGCGCCGACCGCCCCGACATCGAACGCGAGGCACTGGCGACCCGGCTCGACCTGCGCGCCGCCCAGTCGCAGGTGCAGGCCAGCGCCCGCGGCCTGGGCCTGACCCGGGCCACGCGCTTCGTCAACGTGCTGGAGTTCGGGCTGATGCACAACACGTCGAACGAGGCGCCGCGCCAGACGGGCTGGGAGATCGGCTTCGAGATCCCGCTGTTCGACTTCGGCGACGCCCGCCTGGCGCGGGCCGAGGGGCTGTACCTGCAGCAGGTGCACAGCGCCGCGGCGGTGGCCGTGCAGGCGCGCTCGGAAGTGCGCGAGGCCTGGCACGCGCAGCGCACCGCCTGGGACATTGCACGCCATTACCGCGACGAGATCGTGCCAGCGGCCAAGCGCATCAGCGACGAGAACCTGCTGCGCTACAACGGCATGTTCATCGGTGTGTTCGAGCTGCTGGCCGACGCACGTTCGCAGGTGGCTGCCGTCAACGAGTCCATCAACGCGCTGCGCGATTTCTGGGTCGCGCAGGCCGAACTGGACATGGCGCTGCTGGGCCCGGCCACGATGACCGAGGTCGCTGCCCCTTCGACATCCGCGGCCGAGGCCGCGAAAGGACACTGACATGAACCCGAAAAAGCCCGCCTTGTCGCGCCGCGACTGGCTGCGCGGCAGTGCCGCCATCACCGCGGCCGTCTCCACCGCCGCCGTCAGCCGGGTGGCCATGGCCGCCCTGCCCGAGCCCGTCATGCAGACCCGCCCGGACACCATGCCGCCGCTGGTGCCACCCACCGGCCGACCCTACAACCCGGTGGTCACGCTCAATGGCTGGACCTGCCCCTGGCGCATGAACAAGGGCGTCAAGGAATTCCACCTCGTGGCCGAGCCGGTGGTGCGCGAGATGACGCCCGGCTTCAAGGCCCACCTGTGGGGCTACAACGGCCAGAGCCCGGGGCCGACCATCGAGGTGGTGGAAGGCGACCGCGTGCGCATCTTCGTCACCAACAAGCTGGGCGAATTGACCAGCATCCACTGGCACGGCCAGCGCCTGCCCAACGGCATGGACGGCGTGACGGGGCTGAACCAGCCGGGCATCCCGCCGGGCAAGACATACGTCTACGAGTTCGTGGCGCGCCGCCCCGGCACCTTCATGTACCACCCGCATGCCGACGAGATGGTGCAGATGGCGATGGGGATGATGGGTTTCTGGGTCACACACCCCAAAGTGAAGCACCCGCTGATCGACGAGGTGCAGCGCGACTTCTGCTTCCTGCTCAACGCCTACGACGTCGAGCCCGGCAGCGCGACGCCGAAGATCATGACCATGCTGGACTTCAACCTGTGGAGCTTCAACAGCCGCATCTACCCTGGTGTGGACAGCCTCAACGTGCGCCACATGGACCGCGTGCGCATCCGCATCGGCAACCTGACGATGACCAACCACCCCATCCACCTGCACGGCCACGAGTTTTTGATCACGGGCACCGATGGCGGGCCGACGCCGAAGAGCGCGCGCCAGTACGAGGTCAGCGCCGACATTGCCGTGGGCCAGATGCGGCAGATCGAGTTCCTGGCCGACGAACTGGGCGATTGGGCCTTCCATTGCCACAAGAGCCACCACACGATGAACGCCATGGGCCATGACGTGCCGACCATGATCGGCGTCGACCACAGCCGGGTGGCGCGGCAGATCACGAAACTGGTGCCCGACTACATGGTGATGGGCGAACGCGGCATGAAGGACATGACCGAGATGGAGATGCCACTGCCCGACAACACCGCGCCGATGATGGCCGGCCAGGGCCCCTTCGGTGCCATCGGCATGGGCGGCATGTTCAGCGTGGTCAAGGTGCGCAAGGACCAGAAGCCCGGCGACTACAGCGACCCGGGCTGGTATGCCCACCCGCCGGGCACGGTGGCCTACGAGTGGACCGGTGCGCTGCCCGAGCCGGCACGCGAGCCCACCACTGCAACGCCAACCCCCGCCGCTGCAGGGGCCGCACCGAAGTCCGACATCGAGGTGCGTGTGCGCAAGCCGCAGGGCAGCGGCGGGCATGCCCACTGAGACTTCACGGCCGCGCCGAACTGACACCCCACTGCACCGCCAGGAGTCCCACATGACACGAGCACCCGCACCCCTGTCCATACCCAAATCCGTACTTGAACCCGCACCCCGCCCGCTGCAACGTGCCCGCGTGCTGTGGCTGCTGGCGCTGCCGGTTGCGCTGTCCACGCTTGCAGCGCGTTCATTTGCCCACACCCCGAGCGCGCAGGCTCCGCACGGCAAGAAGGCCGCCGCAGCCGAACAGAAGCCCTGGGGCATCGCCGGCTTCACGCCGCGCGTCACGCGCACGGTCGAGTTCGGCATGGGCGATGACATGCGCTTCACGCCTGCGGCGTTGACGGTCAATCGCGGTGAGACGCTGCGACTCGTGGCGCACAACCACGGCAAGCAGATGCACGAGTTCGTCATCGGCACCACGGACGAGAACCGCGTCCATGCCGAGATGATGAAGAAGCATCCCGGCATGGAGCACGACGAGCCCTGGATGACGCATGTCGAACCCGGCCAGCGGGGCGAGATCGTCTGGACCTTCAATCGTGCCGGCCGCTTCGAGTTTGCCTGCCTGATTGCCGGGCACTACGACGCCGGCATGCACGGCACGATCGAGGTGCGGGCATGAAGCGCAGCGCCCGCCAGGCGCTCGGCCAAGGCGCATTGGCCGCCGCGCTGCTCGCGATCGTGCTGCCTGCGGCCGCCGAGATCGTCGAGTTGCGCTTCGACGCCGCCGGCAGCTACAGCCACAAGGGCACGGTGGCACCGGGCAAGTTCGTGGAGATCTGTGGCGCGCTGCCCCAGGGCGCCAAGGTCGCCTGGCGCTTCGAGGCGCCAGCGCCGCTGGACTTCAACATCCACTATCACGAGGGCAAGAAGGTGGCCTTCCCGGCCCAGCTCAAGCAAGTGGCGCAGGCCAATGACACCCTGGTGGTGAAGCTGCCCCAGGACTACTGCTGGATGTGGAGCAACAAGTCGGCCGCGCCGGTGCCGCTGACAGCGACGCTTCAGCGCGGCGGGTAGCCGGCCTCGACCAACTGCGCCACCAGCGCCTCGCGCGGCGCGCTGCTGTGCACCTGCAAGCGGTGCGTCGGCAGATCGATCTGCACTTGTGCGGCAGGGTCGGCGGCCTGCACCGCGGCGGTGACGGCCTTGACGCAGTGGCCGCAGGTCATGGCGGGGAGTTCGAAGCTTTGCATGGCTCGGTCCTGGGGAGTGGGCAGCCGCACAGTCTGAACCCTTCCTGAGGGGCAAGGTCAAGCCGTCGAAACTCGGACCCGTCGAAACCTTTCGCTTGAGTCGGCCTTGACCTTGACATCATGTGAAGGAAGAGACTTCGGCCATCGAAACTTGGCGCTGCGCCGACATGACATGAACACCACCACCCTTCCAGCCTGGACCCTGCCCGTCGAGGGCATGACTTGCGCCTCTTGCGCCACCCGCGTCGAGCGCGCCGTGCGCGCCGTGCCCGGCGTGGATGCAGCCAGTGTCAACCTGGCGACCGAGGCCCTCAGCGTGCAGGCCGCGCCCGCATTGGTCGGCGCCGTCGCGGCCGCCATCGAACGCGCCGGTTATGCCGTGGCGCGCGACACATTGACGCTGCAGATCGAAGGCATGACCTGCGCCAGCTGCGTGTCGCGCGTCGAGAAGGCGCTGGCGGCCGTGCCCGGTGTGCTGGCCGCCAGCGTCAATCTGGCGACCGAACAGGCCCAGGTGACGCTGGCCGGTCGCGACGCCGACAGCGGCCCGCTGCTGGCCGCGGTGGCCAAGGCAGGCTACATGGCGCACCTGCCGGCGGCGGACGCTTCGGGCGATGCCACAGGCGACAGCACACGCAATACCGCGGACCGACGCGAGGCGCGTGTCAACGACCGCGCCCGGCGCGAACTTCGCCCCGTGCTGTGGGGCGCCGCGCTGTCGGCGCCGCTGGTGCTGCCGATGCTGCTGTGGCCGCTGGGCATCGAGTGGATGCCGCCCGGCTGGGTGCAGTGGCTGTTGGCCACCCCCGTGCAGTTCTGGCTGGGCGCGCGCTTCTACCGTGCCGGCTGGCTGGCGCTGCGCGCCGGCACCGCCAACATGGATGTGCTGGTGGCCCTGGGCACCAGCGCCGCCTATTTCCTGAGCGTCTGGCTGCTGTGGCAGTCCGACGTCGTGCACGCCGGCCACGACATGGTGGCGCACCTGTATTTCGAGGCATCGGCCGTCGTCATCACCCTGGTGCTGCTGGGCAAGTGGCTGGAAGCCCGCGCCAAGCACCAGACCACCGCCGCCATCCGCGCACTCGAACGCCTGCGCCCCGACCGCGCCACGGTGCTGCGCGACGGCATCGAACTCGAGTTGCCGCTGGCCGATGTGCGCCTGGGCGACACCGTCGTCGTGCGCCCGGGCCAGCGCCTGCCGGTCGACGGCGTGGTGCTGGAGGGCGACTCGCAGGTCGACGAATCGCTGCTCACTGGCGAGAGCCTGCCCGTGGACAAGGGCGTGGGCGATCGCGTCACCGGCGGCGCCGTCAACGGCGAGGGCCTGCTGCGGGTGCAGACCACGGCGCTGGGCGCCGAAAGCGCACTGGCGCGCATCGTGCGGCTGGTCGAATCGGCGCAGGCGGGCAAGGCGCCGATCCAGCGCCTGGTGGACCAGGTGGCGGCGGTGTTCGTGCCCGTGGTGCTGGTCATCGCGCTGGTGACCTTGCTGGGCTGGGGGTTCGGCGGGGGCGACTGGACGGCGGCGGTACTGAACGCGGTGGCCGTGCTCGTCATCGCCTGCCCCTGTGCATTGGGGCTGGCGACACCGGCGGCGATCATGGCCGGCACCGGTGTGGCCGCTCGCCACGGCATCCTGATCAAGGACGCCCAGGCGCTGGAGCGCGCCCACGCCGTGCAGACGGTGGCCTTCGACAAGACCGGCACATTGACCGAGGGCCGGCCGCGCGTGGTCGCGGCCGAGCACGCGCCCGATACCACCCACGACGCCCTGCTATGCGACGCGGCCGCGCTGCAGGCCGGCAGCGAACACCCGCTGGCGCGCGCGGTATTGGCGCAGTTGCGCGACGAGGGCCTGGTCGCAGCCGATTCAGCGGCCGCGTTGCAAGCCGTGGCCGGCCGCGGCATGGCCGGGCAGGTCGGCGGCCGGGCATTGCGCCTGGGCAGCAGCCGCTGGATGGACGAACTGGGCGTGGACACCCGCGCCCTGGCGGCGCAGGCGGCCGCACGGCAGGCCGAGGGCTGCAGCGTGTCGTGGCTGGCCGAGGTGCCACCGGCCGCTGGTGCTGACGTCGGCGCCAACCCGTCCGGCCCGCGCCTGCCCCGCCTGCTGGGCATGCTGGCCTTCGGCGACACCATCAAGCCCGGCGCCGCTGCTGCCATCGCGGCGCTGCACGGGCAGGGCCTGCGCACGGTGCTGGTCAGCGGCGACAACCGCGGCGCGGCCGAGGCCGTGGCACGCGCACTCGGCATCACCGAGGTGCGGGCCGAGGTGTTGCCGGGCGACAAGGCAGGCATCGTCAACGCGCTGAAAGAAGGCGGACGGCGTGTCGTGGCCATGGTGGGCGACGGCGTCAACGACGCGCCGGCCCTGGCCGCGGCCGATGTCGGCATCGCAATGTCGGGGCTGGACGGCGGCCTGGCGGCTGCCGGCGGAACATTGGGCAAGGGCGCGGGCAAGGTCGCGGGCGGGCCGGCGGGCAAGGGCGCGAGCGGCTTGTCAGACAAGGTCGCCGCCGGCT
>JBBSCX010000172.1:0-7879 GCA_038249905.1 Burkholderiales bacterium | reverse complement strand
CTTCAGCGTCTCCTCGTCCAGGCGCACACGCATGCTCCAGCCCTCGAAGCCGATGACTTCGCCGCTGGTGGTGCCCACGCCCACGGTGTAGACGCGCACACCGCGTTCGGCCGCCATCTTGGCGGCGTCCAGCGGGTCGGGGCCGGTGGTGCGCTGGCCGTCGGTGAGCATGATGACGGCGGCCGAGTTGTAGCTGCCCGGCGGCACCGGCGTGAAGGGCGGCTTGTCCTGCTGCGGCGTGATCGGGTTGCCGGGAAAGTTGCGCTGCCCGGTCACGTGCTGGATCTCGATGCCGTGGTCGGGGAACAGCGTCGCCAGGCTGAGGATGATGCCGCTGCCGGTGGCCGTGCCGCGCTGCAGCTGAAAGCGGTCGATGGCGGCGATGACGTCGTCACGGCTCAGTGTCGGCGCCTGCACCACCGCGGCCGTGCCGGCGAAGGACACCACGCCCACCTTGACCTCGCGCGGCAGGTTGTTGACGAAGCTCTTGGCGGCCTCCTGGCTGGCCACCAGGCGGTTGGGCTTGACGTCCTCGGCGCGCATGCTGCCCGACACGTCCATGGCCAGGATGATGGTGCGCTCGGCCAGCGGCAGGGTGATGACGGCGGTGGGCCGCGCCAGCGCCAGCAGCATGGCCACGAGCGCCAGGCCCAGCAGCGCCGGCGGCACATGGCGGCGCCAGCCGGGGCCGCTGCGCAGGGCCGCGCGCGCCACCGCCACACTGGCCAGGCGCACGGTGCTGCGCCGCTTGCGGCGCAGGATCCACAGGTACAGCAGCAGCAGCAGCGGCAGCAGGGCCAGCGACCACAGCATCTGGGGCCAGATGAAGCTCATGGGGTGGTCTCCATCGCCTGCGCACGGCGCAGATGGCTGGGGAATCGCAGCGGCGTCTTGGCGCGGGCGCGCTGACGGCGCAGGTCGGCATAACGCATCAAGGTGTCCAGCAGGTCATCGTCGGTGGACAGCTCCAGCACATCGGCGCCGCTGCGTCCCAGCGCGTCGCGCAGCGACTCTTCCTGCTCGGCGGCGATGGTGGCATAACGTTCGCGAAAGCCCGGGTCGCTGGCGTCGATGAAGAGCTGTTCGCCGGTCTCGGCGTCTTCCACCGTCACCAGGCCCAGCGCGCCTTCGGGCAGGTTCATCTCCAGCGGGTCCACCAGGCGCACGGCCACCACCTCGTGGCGCCGCGCCAGCCGCGCCAGGGCTTCGGGCCAGCCGGGGGTGCTGATGAAGTCGGAGACCACGAACATCAGCGAACGCCGGCGCACGATGCCGTCGGCGCTGCGCAGCAGGTCGGCCAGGGACGTGCCTTCGGCGCCGACGGGAGTGGCACCGGCTTTGGTGCCGGATTTCGCCCCGAACTTCGATTCAGGCTTCGGCGCCGGCTTGCGCGCCGCGCGCATGCGCTGCAGCAGGTTCAGCACATGCAGACGCGACGCGCCGGGCTTGAGCACCGTGTCCACCTGCGTGCCGTACAGCAGCGCGCCGACCTTGTTGCCGTGGCGCGTGATGACCCGCGCCAGCGTGGCGACGAAGCCGGCCGAGATGTCGAGTTTGCTGACTCCGGCCGAGCCGAAATCGACGCTGGCCGACAAGTCCAGCAGGAACCACGCGGTCAGCTCGCGGTCCTCCAGGTACTGGCGCACATAGGGCTGCTGCAGCCGCGCGGTGACGTTCCAGTCGATGTGGCGCACGTCGTCGTGCAACTGGTATTCGCGCAGGTCGGCCAGATCGACGCCAGCGCCGCGAAACAGCGTGCGGTGGTCGCCCTGCAGCAGCCCGTCCAGCCGGCGGATGACGGTCCAGTCCAGGTACCGCAGATAGGCGTCGGGCGCGACGTCCGAAGGCTTCATTTGGCGAGCGGCTTGTCGGGCTGCGGCAGCTTGGTCACGATGCGCTGCACCAGTTCGTCGGCGGTGATGTTCTCGGCCAGGGCCTCGTAGCTCAGCACCAGGCGGTGGCGCAGCACGTCGGGCACGAGGTCGATCATGTCCTCGGGCAGCACGTAGCGGCGGCCGCGCAGCATGGCCAGGGCGCGCGCGCCCTCGATCAGGCCGATGGTGGCGCGCGGGCTGGCGCCGTAGCTCAGGTACTTGGCGATGTCGGGCAGGTCGTACTTCTCGGGGCGGCGGGTGGCGCCGACCAGCTTGACGGCGTACTGCATCAGCGCCGGGTCGCAGAAGACCTCGCGGCACTCACGCTGCAGCGCCGCCAGCTGGTGCGTGTCGCACACCGCAGACACGTCCACCGGCGTGCCGGTGACGCGTTCGGCGATGACAAATTCTTCTTCTTCGGTCGGGTAGTCGACCAGCACCTTCATCATGAAGCGGTCCACCTGCGCCTCAGGCAGCGGGTAGGTGCCTTCGGTTTCGATCGGGTTCTGCGTCGCCATCACGACGAAGGGGTCGGGCACACGGTGGCTTTCGCCGGCGATCGTCACCTGGCGTTCCTGCATCACCTCGAGCAGCGCGCTCTGCACCTTGGCCGGGGCGCGGTTGATCTCGTCGGCCAGCAGCAGGTTGCAGAACACCGGGCCCAGGCTGGTGCCGAACTCGCCCGTCTTCTGGTTGTAGATGCGCGTGCCCACCAGGTCGGCAGGCACCAGGTCGGGCGTGAACTGGATGCGCTTGAAGCTGCCGCGGATGGTGCGCGCCAGCGTCTTGACGGTCAGCGTCTTGGCCAGGCCGGGCACACCTTCGACCAGCAGATGGCCCTGGGCCATCATCGCCACCAGCACACGTTCGAGAAAGCGGTCCTGACCGACGACGACACGCTTGACCTCGTACAAGAGGCGTTCCATCAGGCTGGCGGTGGACTCTGGGGAGACGGGCATCGGGACTTCCTTGGAGCGGGTCGGAGGGGAACGGGTCAGAGGGCTGTGGACCGCGCGGCGGCCGCAGCTCAGAACGGTGGCATCCCCGCGGCGGCGGCGGCGTTCTCGATCGGCACCGCAAAGCCGATGCCGATGAAGGTGCGCTGCTCGCTGGGGTTCAGGATGGCGGTGACGACGCCGACCACATGGCCGTCCATCGTCACCAGCGGCCCGCCGGAATTGCCGGGGTTGGCCGCGGCGTCGAACTGGATCAGGTTGCTGAGCGTGCGTTCACCCTGTTCGGAGCGGAATTCGCGCTTCAGCCCCGACACCACACCCGCGCTGACCGAGGGCCCGATGCCGAAGGGGTGGCCGACGGCAATCACGTGTTCGCCCGGGCGCAGGTCAGCGGTGGAGCGCATGGTGGCGGCCTCGAGGTCGTCGGGCAGGCTGGTGGCGCGCAGCACGGCGAGGTCGTTCTCGGGCTGGGCGCCGACGACCTGGGCCTCGCTCTCGTGGCCGTTGGCAAAGCGCACCAGCACGCGCTTGGCACCCCAGACCACATGCAGGTTGGTGAGGATGGTGCCGTTGTCGATCACCACCACGCCGGTGCCCAGGCTGCGTTCCATGGCGCGCTGTTCGGGGCTGGCCTCGCCCTTGTCGGCGTCGTCCATCAGTCCGATGACGCGCACCACCGAGGGCAGGATGGCCTCGTAGGCACGGGCTGCCTCTGAAGGCAACGGCTCCTTCTCCAGCGAAACCCGCACCGCCTTGTCGATGTCGCCCTGGGTCAGGGCCAGACCCGGCGGGCGCAGGGCCAGCATGGCCGCCAGCGCCAGGCCGGCGCCGGCCAGGGCCCACAGCGGCGCAGACAGGCGCTGTGTCCAGCGGCGTCGCGCACGGCCCGGCGAACTGTCGCCGATGCCTGCCATGCCAGCCGCGTTCAACTCGCCGGACGCCGCCGAACCGGGGGCCGGGCCCGCTGCAGACGCGACGGCAGGGGCCCTGGCGGCGCCCGGCGGTGCAGCAGACAGATCGGAAGCAGGGGCCGCAGGGGCAGGGCGCCGTGGCGAGCGGCTGTACAGCGGTGCCTTTTTCATGCGGGCGTGCTCGCGGACGGGGTCGAAAACAGTGCGGCGGGAACAGCGTCGGCGCGCGTGCCGCGCGGTCAACTCAGTCTCGGTGCAACCGTATCACGTTGCCGCCGGCCTTGCGCGGTCGCGGGCCGCCAGGCCGTGACGCTGCGAGGCGGCGATGCCGTGACGCCCGCCGCGACGCCCGTGACGCCCGCCGCGACGCCCGTGAAGCCCGTGATGCCCGTGATGCTGACACCGGGCCGACCGCCCCGCTGCGTCATGATCCCGCCATGTGGACCGACTCGCACTGCCACCTGGACGCACCCGAATTCGACGCCGACCGCGACGCGCTGGTGGCCCGGGCGCGCGCTGCTGGTGTCGTGCGGCTGGTGCTGCCGGCGGTGCAGGCCGCCGACTTCGACACCGTGCCGCGGCTTGCAGCCGTGCACGAGGCCGCCTACGCGCTGGGCACACACCCGCTGTTCGTGGACGCGGGCGAGGGCGCCGAGGCCGCCCCGGGGCACTTGCAGGCGGCGTTGGACCGCCACCGCGCCGACCCCCGCCTGGTGGCGGTGGGCGAAATCGGCCTGGACCACTTCGTGCCGGGCGGGGACCGCGAGCGCCAGAAGGCGCTGTACCTGGCGCAACTTCGCCTGGCACGCGATGCCGGCCTGCCGGTGATCCTGCATGTGCGGCGCTCGGCCGACACGCTGCTGGCGGGGCTGCGCCGCATCGAGGTACCGGGCGGCATCGCCCATGCCTTCAACGGCAGCCTGCAGCAGGCCCAGCAGTTCGTGGCGATGGGGTTCAGGCTGGGCTTTGGCGGCACGCTCAGCTTCGAGCGCTCGCGGCAGATCCGCGCCCTGGCGCAGGCCCTGCCGCCCGAGGCCCTGGTGCTGGAGACCGACGCTCCGGATATCCCCCCGCAGTGGCTGTACCGCACCGCCGACGAGCGGGCAGCGGGTGCGCCCCAGGGCCGCAACGAGCCGGCTGAGTTGCCGCGCATCGGCGCCGTGCTGGCGGCGCTGCGCGGCTGGTCCGCGGCCGAAACGGCGGATATCACGACGGCCAACGTGCGTGCCGCGTTGCCGCGGTTGGCGGCGTGGGAACAGGCGATGGCCACCGCGCGCGATGCCGCGATGGCGGGTACCGGTGAGGGTGCCCGAACCGCTTCGCGGCTGGTGGTGCGCGCATGACGCTGCCTGTGCTGTCCACGTCAGACACCGCGCTGCGTCCAGCCGCGCTGGCCGGGGCCGCCGGTGATCTGTCGCCGCCCCGCCTGCACGGCCTGCCGCCGGTGGTCGACCGTCGCACCCGCCTGGTGCTGCTGGGCAGCTTTCCGGGCGTGGCCTCGCTGCAGGCGCAGCAGTACTACGGCCACCCGCGCAACCAGTGCTGGCCGCTGCTGGGCGCGATCCTTGATCTGCCGCTGGCCGCGATGGACTACGAAGCGCGCCTGCAGGCCCTGGGCCGCCGCCGCATCGGTCTATGGGACGTCTACGCCAGCTGCCGCCGCGAAGGCAGCCTGGACAGCGCCATCGAAGCACCGCAACTCAACGACTTCGCAGCCTTGTGCGCGCAGGCGCCGGCCTTGCGCTGGGTGGCGCACAACGGCGCCACCTCGGCCCGCGCCACGCGCCATGTGCAGGCCACCGGGCTGCAGGCCTTGCGCGTGCCGTCCAGCAGCCCGGCCCATGCCCGCTGGTCTTTCGAACGCAAGCTGGCCGCCTGGCGGGCGGCCTTCGCCACTGCCGGGCTGGTCTGAACCGCCCTTGAACCGATGCCATGAACCCACCCGTGCGCGCACCGAAGCCTCCACCCCAGCCCCAATCCCTGCCCCAACCCCAACCCCTGCCACCCGTCACCGTCAGCGAGGCCGACGGTGTGCGCTACCTGCACCTGGGCTCGATCTGGGTGCAGGGCGCGCTGCGCATCCGCAAGCCTCAGGTGGTCGAGCTGGACTACATCCAGCGCATGCTGGCCAGCCTGCTGTGGCGGCCGACAGCGTTGCTGAGCACAGGCCGGGCCGTGCAGCTGGGCCTGGGCGCCGGCGCCATCACGCGCTTCACGGCACAGCAACTGCGTCTGGCGACGACGGCGGTGGAGATCAACCCCGAGGTCATCGCCATCGGCGCGCGCTGGTTTCATCTGCCGCGCGAGGCCGAACTGGTGCGCGGCGACGCCGCCGACTGGCTGGCCCAGGCCGCACCCGGGAGCGTGAGCCTGCTGCACGTCGACCTGTATGACCACGAAGCGGCCGCCCCGGTGCTCGACAGCCCGGACTTCTACGCCGCCTGTCGCGCCGCGCTGGACGAGGGCGGCGTGATGGCGGTCAACCTGTTCGGCCGCGATGCCAGCTTCGAACGCAGCATCGGCCACATCGCCGGCGCCTTCGGCAGCGACCAGGTGTGGAGCCTGCGGCCCACTCGCGAGGGCAACACCGTCGTCGTCGCCGGGCGGGGCGTGGTGGTGCCGGGACGGGATGAACTGCTGGCCCGCGCCGCCGCGCTGGAATCGCGCTTCGGCACACTGGGCCTGAAGGCGCGGCAATGGCTGCGCATGGTGCGGCCGTACCGGGCGCCGGAAGGGGGGGGCGAAGTCGTCGCGGCAGAGGTCCCAACCGCCAGAATCGGTGCATGAGCGTCGGCCCCAAGGCACCCCTGGCGACGTCCGCCAAACCCGCGACCAGCCCAGCGGCCGGTTCCGTGGCCCGACCCGGCAGCTCATCCGCCGTGCCCGCCACGCCGCCGGCCCTGGCGCCGGGCCCGGCCTTGTCGCCACACCCGGTCGGGCGGCTCGACTGGGGTTGGCTGCTCGACGCCCTGGTGGCCGATGGCTGGATCGCCGCCGACGAGGCCCGCGCCGTGCGCCAGCGCCTGGGGGCCGGCCGCTCCAGCCTGCACCCGCTGGTGCGCCTGGGCGGGGCCGGGCTGCAGCGCCTGGCGACTGTGCCAGGCCGTTCCGGCGCCAGCCGCGTGCCGCTGGATACCGAGTCCCTGACCGCCTGGCTGGCTGGCCGTTGCCACCTGGCCCATGTGCGCATCGACCCGCTGCGGGTGGATGTGGGCCGCGTGGCCGAGGTCATGAGTGCGCAGTACGCCATCAGCCGCAGCGCGCTGCCGCTGACGCTGTCGGCCAGCGAGGCCGTGATCGCCACCAGCGAGCCCTTCGACACCGCCTGGGTGGCCGAGATCGAGGCCCACCTGCGGCGCCCGGTGCGCCTGGTGCTGGTGCACCCCGACGAACTGCGGCGCTCCACGCCCGCGGTCTACGCCCTGGCGCGCAGCGTGCGCAACGCCGCGCGCCAGGGCGAGGTGGCGCCCGCGGCCAGCTTCGAGCAGCTGGTGGAACTCGGCCGCAGCAGCAAGCAGATCGACGCCAACGACCAGGGCGTCGTGCAGGTGGTCGACTGGCTGTGGCAATACGCCTTCGAGCAGCGCGCCAGCGACATCCACCTCGAGCCCCGGCGCGACATCGGCGTCATCCGCTTTCGCATCGACGGTGTGCTGCACCCCGTGTACCGGCTGCCGCTGTCGGTGCTGGCGGCCATGACCTCGCGCATCAAGCTGCTGGGGCGCATGGATGTGGTGGAGAAGCGGCGCCCGCTGGACGGCCGCATCAAGACGCGCCGGCCGGCGGCTCCGGGTGAAGACGTACAAAGTGGCGGCGAGGTCGAGATGCGCCTGTCCACCCTGCCCACGGCCTTCGGCGAGAAGATGGTGATGCGCATCTTCGACCCCGAGGCCACGGTCAAGGGCGTGGCCGCGCTGGGCTTCGGCGCCACCGAGGCAGCGCGCTGGCAGTCGTTGATCGAGAAGCCGCACGGCATCATCCTCGTCACCGGCCCCACCGGCAGCGGCAAGACGACGACGCTTTACGCGACGCTGAAGAGCCTGGCCACCGAGCAGGTCAACGTCTGCACCATCGAGGACCCGATCGAGATGATCGAGCCGGCCTTCAACCAGACCCAGGTGCATGCCGGCATCGACAT
>JBBSCX010000171.1:0-7883 GCA_038249905.1 Burkholderiales bacterium | reverse complement strand
GGCCGGCCGACGACCCGAGCGCCCAGCGAGCGGGCCGAGCACACCCCCGAGGCCGAGGCCGCCATCGCCCGCGACTGGCGCGAACGCCTGCTGCGCGCCCATGCCAGCGACGGCGCCTTCTCTTTGCTGCGAGGCCTGCTGGCCGACCTGGCGCCGCCACGCACCCCCTGGCAGTTGGTGCTGCGCACGCAGCTGACGCGTGCGTTGGCGGCGCAGCCAGGGGTGTCGTGGTCGCGGCCGACGCGGTCCTACATCGCCCGCCAGGGCCGCGCCGGGGCCAAAGGTTCAGGCCGGCGCCTGCCCTGGGAGCCGGGCCGCAGCGCCAGCACGCCGGTGCCGCGGCTGGTGGTGGTGGTGGACGTGTCGGGCTCGATCGAGGACGCACTGTTGCAGCGCTTTGCGCGCGAGATCGGCGCACTGTCGCGGCGGCTGGGCGCGGGCCTGACGCTGGTGGTGGGCGACGATGCGGTGCGCGCGGTGCGGGCGCTGGCACCGCACGAGGACGCTCCGTCGGCGCTGGCGGCGCTGAAATTTCACGGCGGCGGCGGCACCGACTTCACACCGCTGCTGGCCGAGGCCGCGCGTCATGGACCCGACTTGATCGTGGTGCTGACCGACCTGCAGGGCCCTGCCCGCCAGCGTCCGCCCTGCCCTGTGCTGTGGGCCGTGCCGCCGCCCGTGGACGGTGAACCCACGCCCGAGCCGCCGTTCGGCCGCGTGCTGCGACTGCAGGACTGAAGCCGCGGCGGCTCAGCTGAACAACAGGCGCACCAGCCCCAGCGTGATCAGCGGAAACGACAGCATCAGCCCCACGCGCAGCACGTCCCAGGCGATGAACGGAAACACCGCACGGTAGGTGTCGGCCATGGGCACATCCTTGGCGACGTTGTTGACGACATAGACGTTCAGTCCCACCGGCGGCATCACCAGGCCGATGCCCACTGTCACCAGCACCAGCACGCCGAACCAGATCGCCTTGTCCTGATACCCCAGGCCCCACAGGTCCAGGCCCATCACGGCCGGGAAGACCACGGGGATGGTCAGCAGCAGCATCGACAGTTCGTCCATGACGCAGCCCAGCAACACGTAGAACAGCAGGATGGCGCCCACGATGGCCAGCGGCGGCACGTCCAGGCCGCCCACCCAGGTGGCCAGCGCGGCGGGCATCTGCGTCAGGGCCAGCGAGGCGTTCATCATGTCGGCGCCCAGAAAGATCATGAACACCATGGCCGTGGTCTCGGCCGTGCCGACGAAGCTCAGGCGGATGCCGGCCCAAGACAGTTCGCGCCGCAGCAGCCCGGCTACCAGCGTGGCGACGGCGCCCACTGCCGCGCCCTCGGTGGGCGAGAAGATGCCGCCGTAGATGCCGCCGAAGACGACCACGAACACCGTCACGATGGGCCAGATGCCCACCAGCGCCTGCAGCCGCGCGGGCCAGGCCGTGCCCGCGGTGGCCGGTGCCAGGTGCGGGCGCAGGCGGCACACCAGCCACAGCACGCCGATATAGCCGGCCATCGCCAGCAGCCCCGGCACCAGGGCGGCGGCAAAGAGCTTGGCGATGTTCTGCTCGGTCAGGATGGCATAGACCACCAATGGCACCGAAGGCGGAATCAGGATGCCGAGGGTGCCGCCGGTGGCCAGCGTCGCGGTCGCCAGCCCGCCCTGGTAGCCGTGGGCCTTCATCTCCGGATAGGCCACCTGCGTGATCGTGGCCGAGGTCGCGACCGAAGACCCGCAAACGGCGCCGAAAGCCCCGGCCGACAGGATGCTGGCCATGCCCAGCCCGCCGCGGATGTGGCCGACAAGGGCCGCGGCGGCGCGAAACAGCGCGCGGCTCAGGCCGCCCTGGGTCGCGAACTGCCCCATCAGCAGAAACAGCGGGATGACGCTGAGCTCGTACACCGTCAGCCGCGCCACCGCGCTGCCCTTGAGCTGGTTCAGCAGCGCCATCTCGTTGCTCAGCGCCCAGTAGCCGATGGCGCCGGGAATGAACATGGCCGCGGCAATGGGCATGCGCAGCACCATCAGCAGCAGCATGCTGGCGAACATCGCCAGCCCGATCGTCGTCGGCGTCATCGCTGGGTTGGGGTCCTCGTTGCGGTCCTCATCGGGGTCCTCGTTCGGTCCGCATCCAGGGGGACAAAGGCGCCGTCAAGCGGACCCCGCCGTCGGGCCCAGCAGGCGCGCAAACGACTGCCCGCGGAAGTGCATCGACGCCTGCACCAGCGCGATCAGCGCCGCCAGCGCCAGCCCCGGTGCCAGCGAGGCATAAGCCCACCACATCGGCAGCGACAGGATCATCGAGGTCTCGCCGGCCTCGGCCACCGACAGCGCACCGACCGTCGTGCGCCAGGCCAGCAGCGCGCACATCAGCGCCATCAACAGCGCCCCGACGCCGTCGAGCCAGCGGATCTGGCGCTCAGGCAGTCGCTGCGTGAAGAAGTCCACCATGATGTGCGCGCCGCGCAACTGGCACCAGGGCAACGCCAGCGAGATGCACAGCGCGATGCCGAATTGCGTCAATTCGACATCGCCCTGAATCGGCCGCGTCGTCAGCGCACGCAGCGTGATGCTGGTGACGACCATCAGCGCCGTCGCCAGCGCAGCCGTCACGCCGACGAGTGCAAAGCCCAGCGCCAACCGGCGCAGCAGGGTGGTCAGCATGCGCCGGCCGGTGCGCCTTTTCCCTGTTTCGCTGGGTTTACTTGCTGTACTTGGCCAGCAGCTCGCGCGCCTCGGCCAGCATGGCACGGCCGTTGTTGCCGCGCTTGTCCATGTCTGCGATCCAGTCGTCATACAGCGGCGCGCTGGCCTTGACCCAGTTCGCCAGTTCGCTGGCCGGAATCATGGTGAAGGTGTTGCCCCGGTCCTGCGCTGCCTTGCGACCCGCCGCCTGGCTGCCGTCCCAGGTCTTGCCGATCTGCTGGCTCAACGCCGCGCCGCTGTTGTCGTCGATCACCTTCTTCAGGTCGGCCGGCAGGCTGTCGTACTTGGCCTGGTTCATGGCGAAGACGAAGACCGCGCTGTACAGCGCCGGCATCGAGGGGTCGGTCTCGCTGTGGAACTTGACCATCTCCTGCAGCTTCAGGCTGGGCATCACTTCCCAGGGCAGCAGGAAACCGTCGATGGTGCCCTTGCTGACAGCGTCAGGGATGGCCGGCAGCGGCATGCCCACAGGGCTGGCGCCCAGGGCGGCCAGCAGTTTGTTGGTCTGGCGCGTGGGGGCGCGCATCTTCAGACCGCGGAAGTCGGCCAGCGTCTTCACTGCGCGGCCGTTGGTGTGCACATAACCTTCGTCGTGCACCCAGGTGGCCAGCAGCCTGGTGCCCGGAAATTCCTTCAGCGAATGCTTGTTGATGTAGTCCCAGGAAGCACGCGCCCCGGCCTGGGCCGAATTGGTCATGAAGGGCAGCTCGAACACCTCTGTGGTCGGAAAGCGGCCTGCCGTGTAGCCCGGCAGCGTGATGACGAGGTCATCGACCCCGTCCTTCACGCGGTCCACCAACTGCGCCGGGGTGCCGCCGCCGCTCATGGCCGGCAGGATCTGGCACTTCATCCGGTTGTTGCTTTGCGCCGCGATGCGGTCGCACCAGGGCGTGATCACCTGCACCGAGGCCATGGCCTGCGGGTTCCAGATGTGGTGGAACTTGAGCGTGACTTCCTGGGCCGTTGCGGGAATCGCGGTCAGCGCCGCCAGGGTGGTGGCCGCAGCCAATGCCAGGCGAGTGATCTTGTGCATGGTGTCATTTCTCCGTCAGCGGGTGGTTGGGACCGGTCTGCGCCGGCGTGCGGGCCGGTGGCGACCAGCCCAGGCAGCGGATTGTGAACGCCGCCCCCGGTTCCACCCGGTGGGAAATCGGGTCTGGCAGCTATCGCATTCCCGCATCGGCGAGTGCGGCGGTCAGGCCCTGCCTGCGTGGTCAGCTCCAGACCTCTGCTGCCACCTCGACGACCAGGCGCAGCTTGTCGCGCTGCGCCTGCACGGCGATGTTGTTGCCGTGCACGGTGCTGGAAAAACCGCACTGCGGGCTCAGGCACAGCTGATCCAGCGGCGCGTACTTCGCGGCCTCGTCGATGCGGCGCTTCAGTGCGTCCTTGCTCTCCATCGCGCCGAACTTGGTCGTCACCAGGCCCAGCACGACGATCTTGTCCTTGGACAAATAGCGCAGCGGGCGGAAGTCACCGCTGCGCTCGTCGTCGTACTCCAGGAAAAAGGCGTCCAGCTTCATCTCCGACAGCAGCGCCTCGGCCACGGGCTCGTAGTTGCCGGCCGCTGCGTGGGTGCTCTTGAAGTTGCCGCGGCACAGGTGCATGGCCAGGGTCATGCCCGCAGGCTTGTGGGCCACGACCCTGTTGATGAAGGTGGCGTAGCGGTGCGGCAGTTCGTTGGGGTCGTCGCCGCGCTGGCGCGCCGCCTCGCGCATCTTCTCGTCGCACAGATAGGCCATGTTGGTGTCGTCCATCTGCACGTAGCGGCAGCCGGCGTCGAACAGGCTTTGCAGTTCTTCGCCATAGGCCCGGGCGACGTCGTCGTAGAACGCCGGTTCCAGTTCCGGGTAGGCCTCGCGGCTGATGCCGGCGCGGCCGCCGCGGAAGTGCAGCATGGTGGGCGACGGAATCGTCACCTTGGGCGTCAGCCCCGGCTGGCCGAAAGCATCGACCTGACCCTTCAAGAACTCGAAGTCGGCGCGCTGGATGTCCTTCACATGCTGCACCTTGCCCACCACGCGCATGGTCGGCGGCGCCAGTGCCTCGCTGCCGTCGGGCTTGATCACGGTGACCGGGATGTCGGTCTTGACGCCGCCCAACTGGTCGAGGAAATCGACGTGGAAGTAGGTGCGGCGGAACTCGCCGTCGGTGATGCTCTGCAGCCCCACGTCCTGCTGGAACTTGACGATCTCGGCGATGGCGCGGTGCTCGACCTCGCGCAGTTGTTCGGCCGTGATGTCCTTCTGCACGAAGAACTGCTCGCGCGCGTCGAGCAGAAACTGCGGACGCAGGAAGCTGCCGACATGATCGGCGCGGAACGGCGGCGTGGGGCGGGTGCTCATGGGCCCGTCCCAGCGCCGTCGGTCAGGCCGAGGCGCTGGCTGTCGTCTGCTGGTCGTTCGCCGCCACTGTCGGGGCCGCAGCAGCTGGCCGACGCTCGGCGAACCAGTCCACCAACCGGCGCATGTTGCCCATCGACACCCAGTGCAGCTGGATCAGGCCCAGCAGCCCGCTGCGGTGCAGTTCGCCGACCTGGGCATCGCTCAGCGCCTGGGCCTTGGTCTCGTCGATGGTCAGAAAGCCGTCGACGCTGTGTGCGCTGCCATCGGGCATGGTGGCGTCGAAGCGCATGTCGCGCAGCAGGTCCAGTTCCTGCAGCTTCGAGCACACCAGGCGCGTGCGCTGCACTTCGCCTTCGACCGCCTCGAGGTGCTTCTGCATCTCCTGCAGCAACGGCGTGGGCTCGCCCTCGGGCGTGAACACACGCTGGCCGCTGCTGCCCTGCGTGCCGGGCCAGCTCATGTCCACGCAGACCGCGAAGCGCTCGGCATCCAGGCGGCCGATGGCAAATGGATAGGCACGCACCACCGCCGGGACGTAGCGCGCGCGCCAGGCGCCGCCGTCCAGGTAGAGGTTCTGGTCCTGCACCAGGCCGGTGATGGCCACCGGTGCGATCAACGTCTTGCCGTCGGGGTCCTGCCCGGCCTTGACGAAGACGATGGGGTAGTCGCGGCAGACGTCCGCGAACTCGGCCGCGGCGACGAAGATGGCGTTCAGACGAGCGGCGGGTGCCCAGTCGGCGATGGGCAGCTGCAGCGTCAGGTCGCGGTGGACATTGCGGTCCAGGGGCACCGCTTGCAGGTGCAGGTTCTGGTTGATCATGGTGAAACGGAGTCTCCAGGTTGCAAGGTGCTGCTGACCAGCACTTTGTCGACGCGTTTGCCGTCGAGATCGATGACTTCGAAGCGCCAGCCTCCCCATTCCACCGCATCGGTGATCTGGGGCAGGCGCCCGAGCAAGAGCATGATCATGCCAGCCAGCGTGTTGTAGCGACCGCGGTCTTCGTCCGGCATGTCACGAAGCGCCAGTCTGTCCTTCAGTTCCGGCACCGGGATCAGGCCGTCCATCAGCCAGCTGCCGTCATCGCGCTGCACGGCCCACGAACCCTCATCGGCCGGGCTGCCGAACTCGCCGGTGATGGCCTCCAGCAGGTCGCGTTCGGTGATCACGCCCTGCACCGCGCCGTACTCATCGACGACGAACACCAGGTCGGCCTTGGAGGTGCGGAAATGCTCCAGCAGCTCCATGCCCGACAAGGTCTCGGGCACGAACACCGGCGCCTGCACGTAGTCGGCGATCAGCGGTCGTTCGCCACGCGCCAGGGGCTGCAGCAGGATGTGCGCGCCCAGCACGCCGATGACGTCGTCCAGCCCGCCTCTGCAAACCGGGTAGCGTGTGTGGCCGCTGCCAGAGATCTTCACCAGCAGGTCGTCCAGCGGATCGGCGGCGTCGAGCCAGACGATTTCGGCCCGCGGGATCATCATCGACCCGATCTGCCTGTCGTCCAGGCGGAACACGTTGCGCACCATCTGGTGCTCCTGGGCTTCAATCACGCCGGCGTCCAGACCCTCTTCCAGTTGCGCGGCGATCTCCTCTTCCGTCACCGATCGCAGGTTGCCGTCGCGGATGCCGATCAGCCGCAATATTGCCTGCGTGCACAGGCTGAGCAGGGCCACCAGCGGGCGCGCGGCCGCCGACAAAAAGTTCATGGGCCGCGCCACCAGGCGCGCCACCGTCTCGGGGTGGGTCTGGCCCAGGCGCTTGGGCACCAGTTCACCGAAGATGATGGTCAACACGGTGATGATGACCACCACCAGGCCGGTGGCGCCGATGGAAGCCAGGTTCTGCGCCACGCGAAAGTCGTCGACCAGCCAGCGCGCCAGCGGCTGCGAGAAGGCGGCCTCGCCGACGATGCCGTTGAGCACGCCGATCGAGGTGATGCCGATCTGCACCGTGGACAGGAACTTGGTCGGGTTCTCGTGCAGGTCCATCGCGGCCTGCGCACCCGGCTCGCCACTTTCCAGCATCACCTGCAGGCGCGCCTTGCGGGCCGCGGTGAGTGCCATCTCCGACATGGCGAAGACGCCGTTGAGAAGGATCAGGAAGACAAGTAGGGCGACGTCCATTGGGGCCGCCCGGCGGTTGGCGTCAGCATGCCGGGGCGGAAAGCGGTGGGACTGTCAGCGTAGCAGAATCGTCAGGTGATCCATCTCATCGGCGATGTGCAGGGCTGCGACGACGCGCTGGCGCGGCTCTTGGCCGTGATCGGCTTTTCGCCCTCGCGCGACCGCCTGGTGCTGCTGGGCGACCTCGTCAACCGCGGCCCGGACAGCCTGGCGGTGCTGCGGCGGTTGCGTGCGCTGGGCGACGCCGCCACCTGCTTGCTGGGCAACCACGACCTGCACCTTTTGGCGGCAGCGAATGGCATCCGGCCGGCGCACCGCCACGACACCTTGCAGCCGCTGCTGGCCCTGCCGGCGCCCGAGCGACTGGACCTGCTGGACTGGCTGCGTCGGCGCCCGCTGGCGCACACCGAAGCCGGCTGGCTGTGTGTGCATGCCGGGGTGCTGCCGCGCTGGGACGTGGCCACCACGCTGGCCCTGGCCGATGAAGTGCAGGCCGTGTTGCGCGGACCCGACCTGGCCGGCTTCCTGCGCCAGATGTACGGCAACGCGCCGGCGCGCTGGGACGACGCACTGCAGGGCGCCGAGCGCCTGCGCGTGATCGTCAACGCGCTGACCCGGCTGCGTTTTTGCACCGCCGACGGCGTCATGGACTTCAACACCAAGGAAGGCGCCGGCGCCGCACCCCCCGGCCACCACCCCTGGTTCGAT
>JBBSCX010000170.1:0-7904 GCA_038249905.1 Burkholderiales bacterium | reverse complement strand
CCGCTGCGCACCGCGGTCATCTCGGCGACGATGGACAGCGCGATCTCGGGCGGAGTGCGCCCGCCCAGGTTCAAGCCCACCGGGCCGCGCAGTCGCGCCACCTCGTCGGCGCTGACGTCGAAGCCGCGCAGACGTTCGCGGCGGCTGGCGTTGTTGCGTGTCGAGCCCAGCGCGCCGACGTAGAAGGCCGGTGTCTTCAAGGCCTCCATCAGGGCCAGGTCGTCGAGCTTGGGGTCGTGGGTGACGGCCACCAGCGCGCTCATCGCGTCCAGGTTCATCGCGATCACCAGGTCGTCGGGCATCAGACGGCTCAGCGTCACGCCTTCCATGCGCCCCGGCTCGGTCAGCCAGCCCTCGTGGTATTCCTCGCGGGGGTCGCAGACAGTGACGCGGTAGTCCAGCATGACCGCCATTTGCGCCAGATAACGACTCAACTGACCCCCGCCGATGATCAGCAGCCGCAGCCGCGGGCCGTGCACGGTGGACAGCAGCTTGCCGTCGAAACGCACCGCGTCACCGTCGTCGGCCGCGGCCAGCGACACCATGCCGGTGGCCAGCACCAGCTGCCGGCGCACCACGCGATGGGTCTCGATGGCGGCCAGCAGGTCACGCAGCTGCGACGCGGCCGACAGCGGCTCCAGCACGATCTGCACCGTGCCGCCGCAGGGCAGGCCGAAGCGCTGGGCTTCTTCGGCGCTGGCGCCATAACTCGTGACCTGCGGCAGGCGCAATGCCAGCTCACCCCGCGCGACGCGGCCGATCAGGTCGTCCTCGATGCAGCCGCCGGACAGGCTGCCCGCCACCTGCCCATCGTCGCGGATGATCATCAGGCTGCCCGGCGGGCGCGGGCTGCTGCCCCAGGTCCGCACCACCGTGCCCATCACGACGCGGTGGCCGCGGTTCATCCAGTCCATCGCGGTGCGGATGACTTCGACGTCCATGCTGTTCATGCGCGGCTCCTGCAGGCGGGGCAGCAAGCATGCCACGCCCGCCTGGGGCGTGCTGGGCGCAGACGGGCGCCGCCGGGAAGGCCGGCCACGCTACAGCGGCTTGAACGGTGCGCGCGGCCGATCCTTCTGCAGCGCCTGCGTCAATGGCGGAAGTTGCAGGGGCGCTTCAGGCACATGGTGTTCGGGCACCTGGTCGAGCAGATGGCGGATCAGCGTCAGGCGGCCACGGCGCTGGTCGTTGAAGTCAACCAGCGTCCACGGTGCGTCGGCCGTGTGCGTGGCCTTGAGCATGGTGTCGCGGGCGCGACCGTAGTCGGCATAGCGGGTGCGGGCCTCGAGGTCGATGGGGCTCAGTTTCCAGCGCTTCAGCGGGTCGTCCAGGCGTTCGGCGAAGCGTTCTTCCTGCTTGTCCTGATCGACTGTGAGCCAGTACTTGAACAGCAGGATGCCGTCGTCCACCAGCATCTTCTCGAACACCGGCGCCTGCTTCAGGAAGGCGCGCGTTTCGTCCTCGGTGCAGTAGCCCATCACGCGCTCGACGCCGGCGCGGTTGTACCAGCTGCGGTCGAACAGCACGAGCTCACCGGCGGCCGGAAAATGCGAGACATAACGCTGGAAGTACCACTGCGTGCGCTCGCGGTCGCTGGGCTTGGGCAGGGCCACGATGCGGCACTGGCGCGGGTTCAAGGTGTCGCCGATGGCGGCGATGACACCCCCCTTGCCTGCGGTGTCGCGGCCCTCGATCAGCACCATCAGCCGCTTGCCGGTGTGCTGCAACCAGCGCGCAACGTCGTTCAACTCGATCTGCAGTGGGGCCAGCTTCTCCAGGTACTCGCCCTTGCCAATTTTCGCCATCTTGCCGATCTTGTCGGGCTTGCCCGTCGTGTCCTGCCTGGATCCTTCTGTCTTGCTTGCCATCGCCAGTCACCCCCACACGCGACCACGAAAGAGCCGCCATGCCGCAGTCTGGCCAGCGGCGACCCGGACGTCAATCGACGCCGAGGCTCAGAAGCTTGTCCAGGCAGCCTCACGCTGCTCGGGCGTGGCGCGAGGTGGCGCTTGGCGGGGGCGGACGGGCGCAGGGGTGCGCGACGCCGCACGGGTGATGGCCGACCGGGCCTGTGCCGTCGCTGCGTGCTCGTCATGCACGGCCAGGCGAAACACCGACACCGCCTCCAGCATGTGACCGGCCTGCTGGCGCAGGCTCTCGGCCGCAGCCGAACTCTCCTCCACCAGCGCTGCGTTCTGCTGCGTCACCTGGTCCATTTGCGCGACGGCCTGGCCGATCTGCTGCACGCCACTGCTTTGCTCCGCGCTGGCTGCGCTGATCTCGGCGACCAGGTCCTTGACACGGCCGATCGAGGTCTCGATCTCGCGCATCGTGAGGCCGGCCTCGCCGACCCGCTTGGCGCCGGCATCGACGCGGCCGACGCTCTCGGCGATCAGGCTCTTGATCTCGCGGGCCGCCTGCGCACTGCGCTGCGCAAGGCTGCGCACCTCGCTGGCCACGACCGCGAAACCGCGGCCCTGATCGCCGGCCCGCGCGGCTTCGACCGCGGCGTTCAGCGCCAGGATGTTGGTCTGGAAGGCGATGCCATCGATGACAGCGATGATGTCGCCGATGCGGCGCGAGCTGTCCTCGATGCCCTTCATCGTGTCCACCACATCCTGCACCACGACGCCACCGCGCTGCGCCACGTCGGCGGCGCCTTCGGCCAGCTGGCGTGCGGTCTGCGCGTTCTCGGCGTTCTGGCGCACCGTCGTCGTCAGTTGCTCCATCGAGGCCGCCGTCTGCTGCAGCGCGCTGGCCTGCTGCTCGGTGCGCTGGCTCAGGTCGTGCGTGCCCTGTGCAATCTCGGCCGAGGCCGTGGCCACGCTGTCGGCGTCGCGGCGCACTGTCGTCACCGTGCGGGCCAGGCTGTCCTGCATCTGCTGCAGCGCGGCCATCAGACTACGGCTGTCGCCCGGCCGCAGCGCAATCGGCATGGCCAGGTCGCCCGCGGCCACGGCGTGGGCCAGAGCCGCCGCGTCGGCAGGTTCGGCGCCGAGCTGACGCGTCAGGCTGCGCGTCAGCCAGGTGCCCAGCGCCATGGCCATGGCGAGGCCGAAGGCGACGAGGGCGATGGTGGCGGCCAGCAGCGTTTCGTGGCGGGCGACAGCCTGCTCGTACTCCTGCCGGGCGACGTTGATCTGCAGCGCCACCAGCGCATCCTGCCCCTTCTGCACCGCGACCCGGTGGTTGCGGTACGGCCCGTCGAGCATGGCCGCGGCGCGCGCCGCGTCTTGCGCCTTGAGTGCCGCGATCGCCGGGTGGATGGCTTGCTGCACCCACCGCTCGTGGTCGGCGCCCAGCTGGCGTGCGATCTGCGTCTCTTCAGGCGTCAGGAAAGTCGCCATGTAGGCGCCCCAGAGTTCTGCGTGGCGCTTCAGGTGGGACTCGACCAAGGCCGCGGCCTGCAGCATGGTGGTGGGGTCGCGCTTTTCGACCGCTTGGTACAGCGCCTCGCTGGAGCTGCTTTGCAGGCGCTGCATCTGCGCGATCTGCGCCAGCGGCACGACGCGGTCGTCGTACACCGTCTTCAGCGCCTGGTTGCCGGCGCGCTGGCCGATGAGACCCATCGCCCCGACGGCGGCGAGCAGCAGCACCAGCACGCCGGTGGTGAGGGCCAGGCGGGTGGATATCTTCAGTGTTTTCATGGTGGCTTTCGCTTGCGGTTCACAGACTCGGGACGGGTGCCGGTCAAATCAGGCATGGGTGCAAGCATAGCCACAGTTCGGCGAAAGTATCAAATATGCAGTTATTAATCTGCGTATTTGATCACTTTGAATCCGGCTTTAGGCCAGACCGCTACCTCCCAGATGCCGCACCAGCGCCGGCCAGCCCTGATGGCAGGCCGCACCGTCTGCCGCCGCCGCCGAGGCTTCGAGATGGCGCGCCAAGGCCGCGCCGGTTTCGTCACCCAGCAGCGACAGCAGGCCCTTGAGGCTGTGCGACAGGCGGTGCAGAGCCGGCCAGTCTGCCTGCGTGAGCAGGCGCTCACCTTCAAGAATGTCGAGCGGCAGCTGCGACTGCACCTGGCTGCGGAAGGCGAGATAGAGCGCTGCATCGCCGCCGAACTGCGCCACGATGGCGTGCTGCTCGCGATCACGCAGGTGCGCCGGGTTGGCGGCTGTCAGGGCTGTCGGCACGACCGTTGGAGCCACAGTGCCCGTGCCCGGCGGCAGCGACAACGCGTCGCTGACGCAGTCTTCCAGCGCCTGCAGCGACACCGGCTTGGACAGCTGACGCCAGACGCCAAGGCCAGTGAGCCGGGCGCGGGTGTCGGCATGGAGCCCGGCGCTGAACACCACCAGGTGCGCGTCGGCCCGCAAGGCGGCATCCGCAGCGAGCGATTCCAGCAGATCGAAGCCGGTCTCGACCGGGAGCATCAGGTCCGTGATCACCAGTTGCGCCGCTTGCGCGCGCAAGGCGGCGCGAGCCTCGGCGACGCTGGCGCAGCAGACGAGCTCGATGGGCAGGTCCTCCAGCACGCTGGCCACCAGCCTGCGTATCGCCGCGTCGTCGTCGACGAACACGACCCGCGGCAGCGAACCGGTCATGCCAAGGCGGTGCCGGCCAGTGCCGCGGCCAGCAGCGCCGGCAGCTCCATCGCCAGGCGCGGCTTGTGCACCAGCGGCAAGCCCTCCAGCGCGAAGGCATAGGGCGCCAGCGCCTCGCCTTCGAGCGAGGTGATGACGATCAGCCGGCTGTGCGCAAACGCCGGGTGGGTGCGCAGCCCGGTGATCAGCGTCGCGCCGTCGATGCCGGGAAGCAGGATGTCGACCAGCAGCACCTCGGGCTCGAGCTTGCCGGCCATCGCCAGCCCGGCGATGCCGTCATCGGCAAGATGCAGTTCGACCTGCGGGAAGCGGCTCTTGACCAACAGGCCGACGAGCGTCTGGAAGTGACGCGAGTCCTCAATCAGCAGCACCCGGGGCCGGGCCCTTGCCGCAGGTGCAGCCGCGGTTGCGGTTGCGGTTGCGGTTTTCGTGACGGGCGTGGTGACAGGCGTGGCGACGGCCGTGGCCGTCAAGGCAGCTTCAGGCGCCCGCTCGCCTCGCGCCCGCGTGCCGCTGACCGGGCGTGCGCTCAGCCACCGGTCCACCGAGGCGCGGCTGATGCGGCGGTGACCGCCCGGCGTCTTCCAGGCATCGAGTTCGCCGCGGTCGACCATCAGCTGCACCGAGCGCACCGCCAGACCGAGGCGGCGCGCCACCTCGACGGTGGTGCAGTCGTCCGCCGTGTCAGGGTCGGCAGCGCCGGGAAGGGGGGGAATGGTCATTTGTGCGATTTTGCCGGTTCCTGATCCGTTTTAGCAAATCGCTTGAAATGAAACTATCACTTCGAACAGAATCACGTCCATTCCACCCCCGATGCAACTCCCCACCATGCACAAGATCCTGCTCGTCGAAGACCACGCCGACATCCGGCGTCTCATCCGCATGACGCTGGAGTTCGAGCCGGTGGAGATCCATGAGGTCGCCGATGCCGAAGCCGGCCTGCAAGCCGCACTCGTGCTGCAGCCCGACCTGGTGCTGCTCGACGTGATGATGCCGGGGGCCCTGAACGGCCTGGACCTGTGCCGGGCCCTGCGCGCCGACAAGGACCTTCACAGCGTACCGATCGTGATGCTGTCGGCCCGTGGCCAGGCCAGCGACCGGCAGGCCGGCATCGACGCCGGCGCGAATGCCTACCTGGTCAAGCCGTTCAGCCCGATGCAGCTGCTCGACCTGACTACCGCGCTCATCGGCACCAACGTCTGAGGCAGCGCATGCAATCGATGTCATCCACGCTGGGCAGCGACAGCGACAGCAACACCGGCAAGGGCCGCGATTCGGCCAGCCACTGCTTCAGTGACGACGCTGGCGCGCAGATGGAGCGCCTGGTGGCCGATTTCGGCCGCATGTACCAAGAGCGCAACGAGGCCCTGCGCGAGGTGGCGCAGGCGCACCACGACGCGCTGCTGCGCCTGTCGCGCGCGGCCGAGTTTCGTGACGACGACACCGGTGTGCACATCGTGCGCATGGGCTTCATGGCCTGGGCGCTGGCGCTGCGCCTGGGCCAGCCGGCCGACTGGTCGCTGCGCCTGCGGCAGGCCGCACCGATGCACGACGTGGGCAAGATCGGCATGCCCGACGACGTGCTGAAGAAGCCCGGCAGCCTGACGCCCGAAGAGCGCGCCGTGATGAACGAACACCCGCGCATCGGCGCAGAGATCCTCGGCCGCTCGCGCATCCCCCTGTTCCGGCTGGCTGCCGAAGCGGCGCTCACGCACCACGAGCGCTGGGACGGCAGCGGCTACCCCGCGGGCCTGGCTGGCGACACCATCCCGCTGTCGGGTCGCATCGTTGCCGTCGTCGACTTTTTCGACGCGCTGACGATGGACCGCTGCTACCGCCCGGCCTTTGCCGACGCGATGGCGCTGAAGATGATGCGCGACGAACGCGGGCGCGCCTTCGACCCCCAGATCGTCGACACCTTCCTGGCCCACGCCGAGGACATGATTTCGGTGCGCGACCAGGTCAACCAGCGCGGACTGGGTTTCGACGACCTGTCCGATCCCCGCTCGGTGGTGCTGGGCGAGCCCGCCAGGCTGGCCCCGACCACAACCGTGCCCCTGACCCTCGTGAGTGCCGCATGAAGCCTGAACACCCGTCCCGCCGCGCGCTGCGTCCGCTGCGCCGCTTCACCGCGCTGCTGGCGCTGGCCGCGGCCACGCTCGCGCCGCTGCTCGGCGCGGCCCCGGCCGCTGCCGGCACGGTGCTCGACCGCGTGCGCGCCAGCGGCACCGTGCGTGTGTGCATCTGGCCTGACTATTACGGCATCAGCCTGCGCAGCCCGCGCACGCAACAACTGGTGGGCCTGGATGTCGACCTCTCGGCAGAGTTCGCGGGCGACCTGAAGCTGCGGCTGGAGCACGTCGACTCTTCGTTCCCGTCACTGGTCGCCGACCTCGAAGGCGACCGCTGCGATGTCGCAATGTTTGCGGTCGGCCTGCTGCCACAGCGCATGGAACGGCTGCGCTTCTCGCGGCCCTACATGCAAAGCGACATCTACGCCGTCACGACCAACGGCAACCGGGTCGTGCGGCGCTGGGAAGACATCGACAAGCCGGGCGTCGCGGTCGGCGTGCAAGCCGGCACCTTCATGGAGCCGGTGATGGCAGCGGCGCTGAAGCAGGCACGCATCGTCAGGGTGAGCCCGCCGGCCACGCGCGAACGCGAGCTCGAGGCGGGCCGGGTCGACGTGTTCATGACCGACTACCCCTACAGCCGGCGTCTGCTGGACAACGCCGACTGGGCCACGCTGATCTCGCCGCCGCAGCCATTCAACGTGCTGCCTTACGGCTATGCGGTCAAGCCCGGCGACGCCGAGTGGCTGGCGCAGGTGGACGAGTTCGTCGCCCGCATCCAGCGCGACGGTCGTCTCGAGGCGGCGGCCCGGCGTCACGGCCTGTCGGCCATCGTGCTGCTCAAGTGATAGCGGCGCCGCCGCGCGCGCGCCGGCTGGCCACCCGCGCTGCGGTGTTGTGGGCCGGCGGCCTGGTCGGCTTGGCGGTGGGTATCGCGCTGTCGGCCATGGCCCTGGTCGAACGCAGCGCGCACGACGACCGGGTGCGCGAACACACGGTGCTGATGGCACGCGTGTTCGCGGATCACGCCACGCGCAGCATCGACGCCGCGGCGCTGGCCACCGCGACGATCGACGAACTGCTGGCCAATGGCATCGACCCCGGCGCGTCTGAGCTGCGGGCGACGCTATCCCAGACCCTGGTCAACCTGCCCTTTCTGCGCGGCATCGGCATCGTCGACTCGCAGGGCCTGGTGCTGGCGAGCGCCGACCCGGGCGATGTCGGCCTCGTCATCGACATCGATCGTCTTGGCCCCCGGCCACCACCGGGACGCGACACGCTG
>JBBSCX010000169.1:0-7916 GCA_038249905.1 Burkholderiales bacterium | reverse complement strand
TTCTTTCAGCGCTACGGTTTTCGCACCTGGAAGCGCGAGTTGGAAAGTGCGCTCGGCGGCAGCTTGGCCCTGGCTTCGGGCCCGGCGAGCCTGGCGGGCCAGGAGCGGATCGGTGCCGGCGATGAGTCAACGACGGACATGGACGTCACGCCCTCATCCGCCACTCCCGCCGCCCCGCTGCCGCGCGCGTACGAGTGCATCACCACCTGGGACCGCTTCGACGCCTGGTTCGAGCGTCTGCAAACGGCCGAACTGGTGGCCATCGACACCGAGACCGACAGCCTGGAGCCCATGCGCGCCCGCATCGTCGGCATCAGCTTTGCCATCGAGCCCGGCCGCGCCGCCTACATCCCTCTGGCCCACAGCTATGGCGACGCGCCGGCGCAGTTGCCGCTGGACGAGGTGCTGGCGCGGCTGAAGCCCTGGCTCGAAGACGCCGGCAAGCCCAAGCTGGGCCAGAACATCAAGTACGACCGCCATGTGCTGGCCAATGCCGGCATCGCCGTGCGCGGCTATGTGCACGACACCATGCTGCAGAGCTATGTGCTGGAAGCGCACCGCAGCCACGGGCTGGAGGCACTGGCCGACCGGCATCTGGGCCGCCACGGCCTGAGCTACGAGGACGTCTGCGGCAAGGGGGTGAACCAGATCCCGTTTGCCCAGGTGGAGGTGGGCCGCGCCACCGAGTACAGCGGCGAGGACAGCGAGATGACGCTGCACCTGCACCAGGCGCTGTGGCCGCGGCTGGCGGCCGACGCCAAGCTGCGCGAGGTCTACGAACGCATAGAGATGCCGACCAGCGAGGTGCTGGGCCGCATCGAACGCCACGGCGTGCTGATCGACGCCGCGGTGCTGGCGCGGCAAAGCCAGCAATTGGCCGAACGCATGCTGGCGCTGGAGCAGGCCGCCTACGACATTGCCGGCCAGCCCTTCAACCTGGGCTCACCGAAGCAGATCGGCGAGATCCTGTTCGGCAAGCTGGGCCTGCCGGTGAAGAAGAAGACCGCCAGCGGCGCACCGTCCACCAACGAAGAAGTGCTGCAGGAACTGGCCGCCGATTACCCGCTGCCGGCGCGCATCCTCGAGCACCGCAGCCTGGCCAAGTTGAAGGGCACCTACACCGACAAGTTGCCGCTGATGGTCAACCCCGACACCGGGCGCGTGCACACCAACTATGCGCAGGCCGTGGCCGTGACCGGGCGGCTGGCCAGCAACGACCCCAACCTGCAGAACATCCCCATCCGCACGCCCGAGGGCCGGCGCGTGCGCGAGGCCTTCATCGCCCCGCCAGGGCACGTGATCCTGAGTGCCGACTACAGCCAGATCGAATTGCGCATCATGGCCCACATCAGCGAGGACCCGGGCCTGCTGCGCGCCTTCGAGCAGGGCCTGGACGTGCACCGCGCCACCGCCAGCGAGGTCTTCAATGTGCCGGTGGCGGAGGTCAGCTCGGAGCAGCGGCGCTACGCCAAGGTCATCAACTTCGGCCTCATCTACGGCATGGGCGCCTTCGGGCTGGCGAACAACCTGGGCATCGAGCAGAAGGCGGCCAAGGACTACATCGACCGCTACTTCAACCGCTTTGCGGGCGTGAAGCGCTACATGGACGAGACGCGGGTGAAGGCGCACGAGCAGGGGTTTGTCGAGACCGTGTTCGGCCGCCGCCTGTGGCTGCCCGAAATCAATGCCGGCAGCGGCCCGTTGCGCGCGGGTGCCGAGCGCCAGGCCATCAACGCGCCGATGCAGGGCACGGCGGCCGACCTGATCAAGCTGGCGATGATCGAATTGCAGCGCGTGCTGGACACCGAGGGCCGCGCCAGCCGCATGGTGATGCAGGTGCACGACGAACTGGTGCTGGAGGTGCCGCAGGCCGAGCTGGACTGGGCGCGCGAGGCCATCCCGCGCGTGATGGCCGGCGTGGCGGCGCTGAAGGTGCCGCTGCTGGCCGAAGTCGGTGTCGGCGCCAACTGGGACCAAGCTCACTGAGCCCGGACACGGACCGTCCTGAGGACGGTCTGTGCCTGGCGAAGTGCCTGGACCCTCTGCGGTCCGGGGTGAGCCCGCACACGGACCGTCCTGAGGACGGTCTGTGCCTGGCGAAGTGCCTGGACCCTCTGCGGTCCAGGGTGAGCCGGAAGTGCACGACAACGAGCGCACGACAACAAGCGCACGACAGGGCAAAAAGCTGTATAAACGTACAGTCTTGACCCTTGCAAAAGGGTGTCCACAGGAGCCCGCGATGCCACCTCCAGCCCAGCCCGCAGCACTGCCCGTGCAACCGCCCACGCAACAGTCCACGCAACCCGCGTCCGCGCCGCCACGCCTGCTGGACGCCATGCGGGCCCAGATCCGTTACATGCACTACAGCCGCCGCACCGAGCAGGCCTATGTGCACTGGGTGCGGGCCTACATCCGCTACCACGGGCTGCGCCACCCGGCCGAGATGGCGCGGGTCGAGGTCGAGTCCTTCCTGTCCTGGCTGGCGACCGAGCGCGACGTGGCCCCGTCCACGCACAACCAGGCCCTGTCGGCGCTGCTGTTCCTGTACCAGCATGTGCTGCGCATCACCCTGCCGTGGATGCATGACGTGGGCCGCCCGCACCGTGAAAGGCGGCTGCCGGTGGTGCTGTCTCACGACGAGGTGGCGCGTGTGCTGGGCGCGCTGCCGGCGGGGCCGCACCGGCTGCTGGCCGAACTGCTGTACGGCACCGGCATGCGCCTGTCTGAGGGCCTGCACCTGCGCACCAAGGACATCGACTTCGACCGCCGCGCCATCATCGTGCGCCAAGGCAAGGGTGGCAAGGACCGCGTGGTGATGCTGCCGGCGTCGCTGGAAGGCCCGTTGCGCAGCCAACTGGCCGCCGCGCATGTGCTGTGGGCACAAGACCGGTCGCAGCAGGCCAGCGGCGTGCTGCTGCCCGGCGCGCTGGACCGAAAGTACCCGCGCGCTGGGGCAGCCTGGGCCTGGTTCTGGGTCTTTCCGCAGGCGCGGCTCAGCGTCGACCCGCGCTCGGGGTTGCAACGCCGTCACCACCTGCTCGACGTCACCTTTCAGCGCGCCTTCCGCGCGGCCGTAGACGCCGCCGGTATCAACAAGCCGGCGTCGCCGCACACGCTGCGTCATTCCTTCGCCACCCACCTGCTGCTGTCGGGCTACGACATCCGCACCGTGCAGGAACTGCTGGGCCATGCCGACGTGGCCACGACCATGATCTACACCCATGTGCTGCGCCTGGGCGGGGGCGCCGTGCGCAGCCCGCTGGATGCACTGTCGGGTGGTCTGGGTGGTCTGGGTGGCTTGGGCGCGCTGGGCAGTTTCGGCGCGCCAATGGTGGCGTCTTTCGGCGGGCCCGGCGGGCCCGCACCGACGGTCTGGCCGCCGTCGGGCCCCCACCCGTCGGGCCCCTATCACCCGCCCCGCGCCCGCGAGCCTGAACCGTGTTACGTGCCCCTGCTGTCCCGCTGCCTGCCTACGCCGAACTTCGCTGCCGCAGCAACTTCAGCTTCCTGAGCGCGGCCTCGCAGCCCGAGGAACTGGTGGCGCGGGCCCTGGCACTGCGCTATGCGGCGCTGGCGATCACCGACGAATGTTCGCTCGCCGGCGTGGTGCGCGCGCACCTGGAGGCCGACCGCCTGGGCCTGCGCCTGATCATCGGCACCGAGATGCAGCTGCAGCGTCAGGCCGGCACGCGGGCGCGGCCGACGGCGCCGCTGCCGCAGGGGCCGGTGCGGGCCTTGACGCCGGTGCAGCGCCCACCCGAGTCAGCGGCTGCGGCCGCGGTGCCCGCGCCGGGTGTCGGTGACAGCGGCAGTCACAGCAGCAGTCACAGAAGCAGTCATAGCGGCAGCGACAGCCGCAGTGAAAGCGGCCATGAAATCGGCCGAGCCAGCGCCAGCACCCTGACCCGCGCCGCGATCGCGGCGGCGCGCAGTGGCGCCGTGCCGTCTGCACCGTCTGCACCGGCTGCACCTGCTGCATTTACCTCGGGAACGTCCGACCCACCCGACCCACCCGACAGCGGCCCGCAGCTGGTGCTGCTGGCCATGTCGCGTCGCGGCTATGGCCACCTGGTGCAGTGGATCACTGTGGCGCGCCAGCGTGCACCCAAGGGCGAGTACCTGGCGCTGATGTCCGACGTCGAAGGCCGCGTGCCCACGGCGCCGTCGCTGGCCGGGCTGCCCGACTGCCTGGCGCTGCTGGTGGCTTCTGCCACCCTGGCCTCGGCGGCGCCTTTCGAGACCCTGTTCAACCACGCGCTGTGGCTCAAGACCTGGTGCGGCGACCGCGCGGCGATTTCGCTGAGCTTGCAGCGCGGCCCGCACGACGCCTTGCTGGTCGAGATCACCGAACGCGTGTCCGCGCTCACCGGGCTGCCCATCGTCGCCAGCGGCGACGTGCGCATGCATGTGCGTTCACGCAGGGCGCTGCTGGACGTGCTGCTGGCGACCAAGGCGCGCTGCACCGTGGCCGAGGCCGGCCACGCGTTGCCCGCCAATGCCGAGGCCCATCTGCGCCCGCGTGCCCGCCTGGCGCAGCTGTACCGGCCTGAATGGCTGGCCCACACGCTGGTGCTGGCTGCGCGCTGCACCTTCAGCTTGGCCGAGCTGAAGTACGAATACCCGCGCGAGATCGTGCCCGAGGGCCAGACCGCCAACACCTGGCTGCGCCGGCTGACCGAAGAGGGCGCGGCCACGCGCTACCCCGCCAGCAGCCACCCCGACGGCGTGCCGCCGGCCGTGCGCGCGATGCTCGAACACGAGCTGGCCCTGATCGCGCAGCTTCGCTACGAGCCCTATTTCCTGACCGTCGCCGACATCGTCAGCTGGGCGCGCGGCCAGGGCATCCTGTGCCAGGGCCGCGGCAGTGCCGCCAATTCGGCCGTCTGCTACTGCCTGGGCGTGACCGCGGTCGACCCCGAGGTGCACACCATGCTGCTGTTCGAGCGCTTCATCAGCGCCGAGCGCAACGAGCCGCCCGACATCGACATCGACTTCGAGCACCAGCGGCGCGAAGAGGTCATCCAGTACATCTACCGCAAGTACGGCCGGCATCGCGCGGCGCTGACCGGCGTCGTCATCAGCTATCGGCCGCGCAGCGCCTTGCGTGACGTCGGCCGGGCGCTGGGCATCGATCTCGACCGCATCGAGGCCGTCAGCAAGAGCCAGCACTGGTTCGACGGCCGCCGCGTCGACCCCGAACGCCTGCGCGAACACGGCTTCGACCCCGAGGCACGCATCTCGCGCCTGTGGCTGGACCTGACGCAGCAGCTGATCGGCTTTCCGCGCCACCTGTCGCAGCATCCGGGCGGCTTCGTGATTGCGCGCGACACGCTGGCCGAACTGGTGCCGGTGGAAAACGCCGCCATGGCGGGCCGCAGCGTCATCCAGTGGGACAAGGACGACCTCGACGCGCTGGGGCTGCTGAAGGTCGACATCCTGGCCCTGGGCATGCTCAGCGCCATCCGCCGTGCGCTGACGCTGGTGGGGCACAAGCTGGGCCGGCCGCTGGAACTGCACCAGATCCCGAAAGAGGACGCGGCCACCTACGCCATGCTGACGCGCGGCGACAGCGTCGGCACTTTCCAGGTCGAAAGCCGGGCGCAGATGAGCATGCTGCCGCGGCTGAAGCCCGCGTGTTTCTACGATCTGGTGATCGAGGTCGCCATCGTGCGCCCCGGGCCTATCCAGGGCGGCATGGTCCACCCCTACCTGCGCCGCCGCAGCGGCGAAGAGCCCGTCAGCTACCCCAGCGAAGAAGTCAAGAAGGCGCTGCAGCGCACGCTGGGCGTGCCCATCTTTCAGGAACAGGTGATGCAACTGGCGATCCTGGCCGCCGACTTCACCCCCGGCGAGGCCGACCAGCTGCGCCGCGCGATGGCGGCCTGGAAGAGGAAGGGCGGCCTGGGCCCGTTCCACGAACGGCTGGTGGGGCGCATGGTCGAGAAGGGCTACGAGCGTGAATACGCCGAGGCCATCTTTCGGCAGATCCAGGGCTTCGGCGAATACGGCTTTCCCGAGAGCCATGCGGCCAGTTTTGCGCTGCTGGTCTATGCCAGCGCCTGGCTCAAGTGCCACCACCCCGACGCCTTCCTGGCCGCGTTGCTGAACAGCCAGCCGATGGGCTTCTACGCCCCGGCCCAGCTGGTGCGCGATGCCAGAGCCCATGGCGTGGAGGTGCGGCCGGTGGACGTGATGCAAAGCGACTGGGACACGACGCTGCAAGTCGATGAAACAGCGGCCGTGCTGCCGTTGGGCGCGCTGGGCGCGCCTGGCACGCCGAACGCGCCGAACGCGGTATGCCCACTGCGCCCGGTGCGCCTGGGCCTGGGCCGCATCAGTGGCCTGGCGCAGGAGGCGGGCGAGCGCATCGTGGTGGCACGCGGCAACGGTGATAACAGTGGCAACGGTGGCACCGGCGACACCGATGGTGAAGGCCCGTTCACCGACGCCGAGGACCTGACCCGCCGCGCCCGCCTGGACGCGCGCGACCTGGGCCTGCTGGCCGCCGCCGACGCTTTGCGTGCGCTGTCCGGCCACCGCCACCAGGCCGCCTGGGCGGTGGCCGGCATCGACACCCGCGCCACGCCGCTGCTGCGCGCCACGCGCACGGCCGAGGCGCAGCCTGCGCCCGACGCCCTGAGGCCACCGGGCGACGCCGCATCCACCCTGGCCGACTACCGCGCCTTCGGCCTGACCCTGGGCACGCACCCGGTGGCGCTGCTGCGTACGGCGCTGTCGGCCTTCCGCGTGCAGCCGGCTGCCGTGCTACACGACTACCCCACCGGCCGGCTGGCGCGCGCCAGCGGCATCGTCACCCACCGCCAGCGGCCCGAAACGGCCAAGGGTGTGGTCTTCGTGACCCTGGAGGACGACACCGGCAGCGTCAACGTCATCGTCTGGCCCCAGGTGGCCGAGGCGCAGCGGCGCGCATTGCTGTCGTCGGCATTGCTGACGGTGTACGGCGTCTGGCAGCGCCAGGGCGAGATCCGCCACCTGGTGGCGCGGCAGCTGGTGGACCACACGCCGCTGCTGCAGCGGCTGATGCAGGACACCGCGCCGGGCGCGGCGCAGGGCCCGGTGCAGCGCAGTCGCAACTTTCGCTGACAACGGGATCGTGCTCAGCGCTGCGGTGGTCGATCGGATGATCGGTTCAGCGGTTGAGCGGTTGAGCACTTCAGCGGCTCTGCCGTCGATCGCTCGGCGGCGCAAACCCCGGCCGCGGCCGCGCCGTCGAGGCGCCACTAGACTCGCGCCCCATGCTGCTGCTGCTGTCCCCCGCCAAGACCCTGGACTACGACACGCCGGTGCCCGCGGCGGTCAGGAAACGGGCCACCGAGCCCGCCTTCACCGCCGTCGCCGCCGAGCTGATCAAGCTGCTGCGGCGCAAGTCGCCTGCCGAGGTGGCGGCGCTGATGGACCTGTCGCATGCGCTGGCCACCCTCAACGTCGAGCGCTACGGCGCCTGGACGTCGGCGCACACGCCGCTGAACAGCAAGCCCGCATTGCTGGCGTTTGCCGGCGACGTCTACGAAGGCCTGGGGGCCGGCACGCTGAAGACCGCCGACCTGGCCTGGGCGCAGGACCATGTCGTCATCCTGTCCGGCCTGTACGGTGCATTGCGCCCGCTGGACTGGCTGCAGCCCTACCGGCTGGAAATGGGTACCGCTTTGTCCAACCGGCATGGCCGCGACCTCTACGCCTGGTGGGGCGATGCCGTGGCGAAGTACCTGAATGAGCGCCTGGCCCACGACGTCGCCCGGGGCCGGCGGCCGGTGGTGCTGAACCTGGCGTCACAGGAATACTCGCGCGCCGCCTTGCGCCCGGCTTTGCAGGCCGAGGTGGTGGATTGCCAGTTCGAGGACTGGCATGGCGAGCGCTACAAGGTCATCAGCTTCTTCGCCAAGCGGGCCCGCGGG
>JBBSCX010000168.1:0-7942 GCA_038249905.1 Burkholderiales bacterium | reverse complement strand
CGTCTAACGCAGCGCTCATTCAGGTCTCTCAGGCCGGCACCACCAGCGTGTGCCGCACTTGCCAGCGCAGCCCGCTGGCAGGCGCGGCCGCCTGCAATTGCATCGCCAGCGCGTCGCGGTCGGCGTCGGCGACGCGGCGCCACAGGAAGTCGCTGGCGTTGCCCGGGTCGCCAGCCACGAACAACTGCGTCGTCAATTCGCCGAAGCTGGCATGCCGCAATTTGACGTGGATGTGCGGCGTGCGGCCCGGGTAGGGCACCGGGCGGATGGTGCGAAAGCGCAGGGCACCGCGGGCGTCGGTGCGCACCGCGCCAAAACCCTGGAACGCGGCGTCGAACTGTCCGGGCTGCAGGCCCTGCCGCGGATGGCGGTACATCGCCATCGCGTCGCATTGCCAGATCTCGACCTCGGCGCCGTCGACCAGCCGGCCGTCGCTGTCCGTGACCACGCCCTCCAGGCCCAGCGTCTCGCCCCGGGCCTGCAATTCGCGGCCGCCGACCCAGCGCCGTGTCAGGTCGGCGCCCCAGGACCGCGGGTCGGCGTCCCAGCGTTCTCGCCAGGCCGGTGCCGGGTAGAACGGGCCCTCGCCCATGGGCGCCAGCACGCGGCGCGACGTCGCCAGCGCCGGCACGCCGACGGCCGCCACCAACCCGGCGCCGCAAGCAAGGACAGCGCCACCGGCCAGACCCCGTTTCAGCAATGTGCGGCGTGTCGTGTTCATGCGGCGAGTAAAGCACCGTTCGGTGCCACCCCACTAGACTTCAGGGTTTCCCCTGAACATGAACCCCGAAGCCGCACGCCTCTGGCCCCGACCGCGCTGGCAACTGGCCTTGCTGCTGGCGTGCATGGGCATGCTGGGGCCGTTCTCGATCGACACCTACCTGCCGGCCTTCGAGGGCATCGCGCGCAGCATCGGTGCCACGCCGGTGCAGATGCAGCAGACGCTGTCGAGCTACCTGCTGGGGTTCGCGGTCATGAACCTGTTCCACGGCGCGCTGTCGGACAGCCTGGGTCGGCGCCCCGTCATCCTGGCCGGGGTGGCGCTGTTCACGCTGGCCTCGGTGGGCTGCGCGCTTTCGCCCACCATCGGCTGGCTGGTCTTCTTCCGTGCCTTGCAGGGCATGTCGGCAGGGGCCGGCATGGTGGTGTCGCGGGCCATCATCCGCGACATGTTTCCGCCGGCCGACGCGCAGCGGGTGATGTCGCAGGTGACGATCTACTTCGGCGTCGCCCCCGCGGTGGCACCGATGGTCGGCGGCTTCATCTTCGTCAATGCCGACTGGCATGTGATCTTCTGGTTCCTGGCGCTGCTGGGCGCAGCGCTGTTCATCGCCACCTGGCGCGCGCTGCCCGAGTCGCTGCATGCCGCGCAGGTGCAGCCCTTCAATTCACGCAACCTGATGCGCGGCTACTGGGCGATGGTGCGCAGCCCGCGCTTCATGATGCTGGTGCTGGCCTCGGGCGTGCCCTTCAACGGCATGTTCCTGTACGTGCTGTCGGCGCCGGTGTTCCTGGGCGATCACCTGAAGCTGGGGCCGACCGAGTTCTACTGGTTCTTCGTCCTCACCATCGCCGGCATCATGTCCGGCGCCTGGCTGTCGGGACGGCTGGCCGGGGTCGTCAAGCCCAAGCACCAGATCAAGTACGGCTTCACCATCATGCTGGTGGTGTCGCTGGTCAACGTGGTGCTGAACCTGCTGTTCGAGCCGCACGTGTCCTGGGCGATGTGGCCGATCGCCATCTTTGCCTTCGGCTGGAGCCTGATGGTGCCGGTGGTGACATTGCTGGTGCTGGACCTGCACCCCGATCGCCGCGGCATGGCCAGCTCGGTGCATGCGTGCGTCGGCAGCCTGGCCAACGCCGCCGTGGCGGGTGTGATCGCGCCGCTGGTGATGCATTCGCCGGTCGCTCTGGCCTTGACTTCGCTGGGCATGATGGGCGTGGGTGTGGTGGCGTGGGTGTGGGTCAAGCCGCGGGTGACCTGAGGCCCGGCGTCTTCTGGCTCGGCGCCGTCAAGCTCCACCGCTTCAAGACCCACCCCTTCAAGCTCCAGCGATACCGGCCGATATCGAAGGCGAGATGAGCGCCTTCCTGCCCACCCCTGCCGTCGCCGCGCGCGATGCCGCCACCCCCAAGCTGCGCTGCCCGCTGACCTCGGCGCTGGCTGCAATGAGCTTGGCGCTGGCGTCAGGTATTGCAGCACCCGAGCCGAATGCAGCGCAAAAGCCCCCCCCGGCGACGAAGTCGCCTGCACCCGCTTCGCCTGCCACAGTCGCAGTCTCTGCAGCGGCCGCTCCGGCCGCCGACGCCGCCACCCTGGCCGAGGTCGACCCGCTGGAGCGCCTGCGCCTGCGCCTGACCGAGCGCCTGGCCGCCATCAAGCCGCTGGACGCCGCCACGCCCTATGAACTGCATGTGCGGGTGCCCGGCAGCATTGGCCCCAAGGCGGCGCCGGCTGCGGTGAGGGGGGTCGCAGCGTCTGGCGCCAGGGGTGAGACCAAAGGTCTAGGCGCGCGCCCGGCCAACGCCAACGGCCACGGCGCCTGGGCCTACGAAGGCGACCGCGGCCCGCAGACCTGGGGCGGCCTGTGCAACAAGGGCCGTCTGCAAAGCCCCATCGACATCCGCGGCGGCCTGGCAGTGGCGCTGGAGCCGGTGCGTTTCGACTACCGCGAAGGCGGCTTCAGCGTCATCGACACCGGGCACACGGTGCAGGTCAACGTGGCCCCGGGCAACCACATCGACATCGGCGGCAAGCGCTTCGAGCTGCTGCAGTTTCACTTTCACCGGCCGTCTGAAGAGCGACTGGACGGACGCCAGTTCGAGCTTTCGGTGCACCTGGTGCACAAGGGCGACAAGGGCCGGCTGGCGGTGGTGGCGGTGCTGGTGGGCAAGGGCGCGGCGCGGCCCGTGCTGGACACGGTGTTCGGCAACCTGCCGCTGGAGCAGGGCGTGGACCGCCCGGCCCGCGCCACGCTGGACCCGTCGGCCCTGCTGCCCGAGGACCGCAGCTACTACACCTACATGGGGTCGCTGACCACGCCGCCCTGCGACGAGGGTGTGCGCTGGGTGGTGATGCGCCAGCCGGTGGCCGCAGGGCAGGGGCAGATCGACGTCTTCTCGACGCTGTACCCGAACAACGCGCGTCCGCCGCAGCAGGCAGCGGGGCGGCGCATCTTGCAGACGCCCTGAGCGAAATCAGGCGCCTGGGGACGGCGGCGGCGCCTTGCCGTCAGTGCTAACCGTCAGTGCTAACCGTCAGTGCTAACCGCCAGTGTGGACCGTCAGTGTCGACGGTCAGTGCGGACCGTCAGTGCGGACCGTCAGTGCCAGCCGTCGGCTTGCGCCGCTGCGCCAGCAAAGCCGGCCACAGCCACAGGCTGAGCAGCCACAGCCCGACGCGGCCCACGCTGAGCGCTCGCGTCTCGAATTGCGCCACCTTGGCAAACAGCACCCCGGCGCCGACCACCACGTACAGCAGCAATGCGGCGTAGAAGCTGACCCGCGCGCCGTAGCTGTCGCCGAACAGGTCGCCCAGGAAGGCGCCGACAAAGGCGGCGACGAACACCGACAGCAGCAGCGCCAGGCCCACGCCGGCCAGGGCGTGGCGCATCTTCCAGAGGGGGTCGTTTTCGAGCATGGAGGCGTGACGGCGTCAGCCTGAATTGTCCCCCGCGGATGCATATCGCCTGAACCGCAGGGGCGCGCGGCTGTACGCCGCGGATCGGCGCCGCGTCTCAGACAGGCGCATGAAGAAGCGCGGACCCGGCCGGGACGAGCTGCCGATCGCGCCCCGTGCCGCCCTGGACGCCGAACTGGAAGCGTGGCCCCCGCTACCATTCCCGACCATGGACCAGCCCCGGCACGCCAGCCCTCTTTCGGCGGCGGACATGCACACCATCCTGGCCGTGACGCGGGCCCTGGCTGCGCCTTTCGACCTGCGCGGCATGCTGGCCGAGGTGGCCGCTGCCGCGCGCCAGGTGATGCATGCCGAGCGCGCCTCGGTCTGGCTGTTGGATGCAGCGGCGCAGCAACTTTTCATCGAGATCTCCAGCGACCTGGACCATCTGCGCGTGCCCCTGGGTGCCGGCCTGGTGGGTGCCTGTGCGGCATCGCGCCAGCCGGTCAATGTGCCCGACTGCTACTCCGACCCGCGCTTCAATGCCACGGTGGACCGTGCTTCGGGCTTTCACACCCGCTGCAGCCTGAGCCTGCCATTGATCGACCACCGTGACGAACTGGTCGGCGTGATGCAGGTGCTGAACCGGGACGGCGGCGTGTTCGAGGAGGCCGACATCGCGCTCGGCCAGGCCCTGGCGGCACAGTGCGCGGTGGCGCTGTCGCGGGTGCGCATGGGGCTGGCGGTGCTGGCCGGCGAGCTGATGCGCAAGGAACTGGCGCTGGCCAGCCAGGTGCAGCGCGCCACCCTGCCGCAGACCATGCCGGTGCTGCCGGGGTACGACATGCACGGCCACTTCCAGCCCGCCGAGCAGACCGGCGGCGACACCTACGACCTGGCCCTGCTGCCCCAGGGCCTGCTGGTGGTGCTGGCCGACGCCAGCGGCCACGGCATTGCGCCGGCGCTGTCGGTGACGCAGATGCACGCCATGCTGCGCATGGGCTTTCGTCTCGGCGGCAGCCTGGAGACGGTGTTCACCGCCGTCAACGATGAACTGGCGCGCACCCTGCCCGACGGCCGCTTCGTCACCGCCTTCGTCGGCCTGCTGGACCCGGTCACGCACAGCCTGCGCTTCGTCAGCGGCGGGCAGGGCCCGATCCTGCACTGGCGCGCGGCCAGCGCCGACTTCGCCGTGCACCGCGCCACCAGCTTTCCGATGGGCGCCGGGGTGTTGGGATCGCCCGCCAGGCTGCGCCCGGCGGTGACGCTGGCGCTGGCGCCGGGCGACATGCTGGTGCTGCTGTCCGATGGCATTTACGAATATGCCAGTCCCGACGGTGAACTCTTCGGCCGCGAGCGGGTGTGTGAACTGGTGCGGGCGCATGCGGCCGGGCCGACAGCGGAAGGAACAGCCGAACTGAGCGCGGCGCTGTTGCAGGCGGTGCAGGCCCATGCCTGCGGCGCGGCGCAGGACGACGACATCACCATCGCGCTGCTGCGGCGCCTGCCAGCGGTCTCGGACGTCGCAGCGCCCGGGTGAGCCCGACCGTCACCGGCCTGTCACATCCCCGCATCGACTTGCGGTTACAACGCTGCACCTTCTTGCGCTGTGTGGCGCGCCACCACCCCACCGATGGAGATCCAGCGTGGACATGACAGTGACCGAAATCGAAGGCGCGGTGACGCGCGTGCAGCTGAAAGGCCGGCTCGACGCCGCCGGTACCGACCGCGTCGGGCTGCGCTTCACGGCCTCGCTGGCCGGCGTGGGGCAGAAGGCCGTCATCGACATGGGCGGGGTGGACTTCATCGCCTCGCTGGGCATCCGCATGTTGATCTCGGCCGCGCGCACGCTGGCCACCAAGGGTGGTGCACTGGCGCTGTACGGCGCCACCGAAATGGTGCAGGGTGTGTTCGACGATGCGGCGCTGGACCAGTTGATCCCCATCGCCGCCACCGAGGGCGAGGCACTGGCCGCCGTGCAGGGCTGAGCACCGGTTCGGCCGTGCCGCCGCCGTGACCCAGACCCCTGCGCCCTTGCCGCCACCGCAGCCGTTGGCGGACCCGCAGCCACTGCGCCTGAGCGTGCCCAACGTGCTGGCCTCGGTGGACGCGGCGCGCCTGGCCTTCGTCGCCCATCTGGCAGGCGCCGAGGTGTCGGCGCGCGCACGCTACCGGCTGGAATTGGTGCTGGAAGAGGCGCTGATGAACCGCGTCTGGCATGCCTTCCCCGAAGGCGGCGTGCATGACATCGATCTGAGCCTGGCGCTGCAGGCCGAGGCGCTGGAACTGGTGGTCGAGGATGGCGGCATCGCCTTCGACCCCTTGCAGGCCCCGCCGCCGGTACCCGCGGCGTCGCTGGCCGAGGCCCGGCCCGGCGGCCTGGGCCTGCTGCTGACGCGCAAGGCCGCGCTGTCATGCGCCTACGAAAGGCGCGACGACCGCAACCGCTTCACGGTGCTGATCGCTCGGCACTGAAGCGCGTGCCGCCCTCGGTGGCGGCAGGGACGGCAGGGACGGCGGCGACGTCAGCCCCTGCGGCAGGCCGGAATCAGACCGGCGCAACGCCGACACATTGCCGGCTCTGACCACCCCTTTGCTCACATTCCACTTTCAATGGCCCCTCCAAGTGCTTCATTTGGAAGGGATTTTTGCTTTGGGACTGTGTGAAAAAACAGTCCTAAGTCATTGATTTGATTGACGTTTCCGACGCTCGCGGCGTTGACCCGGGGTCGGCCCCCGGTTAAAGTGCAGATTCGTGGGGAAAAGTGGGGCAAGGTGTCGGCAATGGTGTTTCGTGGGGGTCCGGTACTGACCTTGGATGGGAAGGGGCGCATCACCGTCCCGGCCCGGTACAAGGACGTGCTGATGGCCAGCGACCAGGGCCGCATGATGGTCACGAAAAACCCCGACGGCTGCCTGTCGCTGTACCCGATGTCGGTGTGGGACCCCTTCGAGGCCAGCCTGCTGGCCCTGCCGACCGAGGACGAGCCCTGGCGGCGCTTCTTCATCGGCAGCGCCACCGAGGTCGAGATCGACGGCGGCTCGCGCGTGCTGATCCCGCCCGAACTGCGCGCCTGGGCGGGGCTGGAACGTGATGTCAAGGTCATGGGCGTGGGTCCGAACTTCGAATTGTGGGACCTCGCCCGCTACGAAGAACGCGAGGCCCAGGCCCTGGCCGCCGGTCGCCCCGCCAGCCTCAAAGCCCTGGTCATCCGATGACCGCGCCGGCAGCAGCACCCGCATGGCATCACACCACCGTCTTGCTCACCGAAGCCGTCGAGGCCCTGGTGACGCAGCCGGCGGGGGTGTATGTCGACGGCACCTACGGCCGCGGCGGGCACACCCGCGCGGTACTGGCGCGGCTGGGCCAGGGCGGGCGCGTGCTGGCCTTCGACAAGGACCCGGAGGCGATCGCCGCCGGGGCGGCCGAGGACGATGCGCGGCTGGAGATGGTGCACGCCAGCTTCGGCGCCATGCAGGACGAACTGGCCGCGCGTGGCATCGGCCAGGTGCAGGGCGTGCTGCTGGACCTGGGGGTGAGTTCGCCGCAGATCGACAACCCGGCGCGCGGTTTCAGCTTCAGGCACGACGCGCCGCTGGACATGCGCATGGACACGACCCGTGGCGAGACCGCTGCGGACTTTCTTTTCCGCGCCGACGAGCGCGCCATTGCGGAGGTCATCCGTGACTACGGCGAAGAACGGTTTGCTGTGCCGATTGCAAAGGCGCTTGTGGCTCGCCGCGAGGGCGGGCACCCCGTGCGCAGCACAGCGGAGCTGTCCGCGGTCGTGGCTCGCACCGTCAAGTCCCGCGAGCCGGGCCAGGACCCCGCAACGCGCACATTTCAGGCTCTTCGGATTTTCGTCAACGCCGAGCTTGAGGCGCTCCAACAGGGCCTGAACGCGGCGCTGGCGCTGCTGGCGCCGGGCGCACGGCTGGTGGTCATCAGCTTTCATTCGCTGGAAGACCGCATCGTCAAGACCTTCATCGCCGGCGAAAGCCGCGACACCTACGACCGCCGCGCACCGTTTGCCCCGCCCAAGGCGCTGCGGCTGCACGCCGTGGCGCGCGTCAAGCCGGGGCCGACCGAGGTGGCGCTGAACCCGCGTGCGCGCTCGGCCGTGATGCGCGTGGCCGAGCGCACCGATGTCGGCGCGGCGGTGGGGACATGAGCCCCCGCCCGGCCGCTCCGAAGGGGGCTCGCACCGCAGTGCGACGCACGGAGGTTACCCAGTGAGCCCCCGCCCGGCCGCTCCGAAGGGGGCTTGCACCGATGTCGGCGCGGCGGTGGCTACATGAGCAAGCTCGCCATCCTGCTGCTGG
>JBBSCX010000167.1:0-7964 GCA_038249905.1 Burkholderiales bacterium | reverse complement strand
CCCGCGACTCCGCGACGGCTGTCCCTATGTCGGTGCTCTCCGACCCCGCGACCCCGCGACCCCGCGACTCCGCGACGGCTGTTTCCCCCCGACCCCGCGACCCTGCGACGGCCGTCTTCCTGTCTTCCACAATCTCCCCATCCACGATCCGCACCGTGCGATCCGCCGCGGCGGCGATGTCCGGGTCGTGGGTGACCAATACGATGGTGTGGCCGGCCGCGTGCAGTTCGCGCAGTAGCACCATGATTTCGGCGCCGGTCTTGGTATCCAGGTTGCCGGTGGGTTCGTCCGCCAGGATCAGGCGCGGATGACAGGCTAGGCCGCGGGCAATGGCGACGCGCTGCATCTGGCCGCCGGACAGTTCGCGCGGCGTGTGGCTCAGGCGATGGCCGAGGCCAAGGCGTTCGGCCAGACTGCGGCCGCGGGCGCTGCGCTCGGCGGTGGACACTCCGGCATAGGCTTGGCCCAGGCCGATGTTCTCGACGATGCTGAGGTCGGGCAGCAGATTGTACTGCTGGAAGACGTAGCCGATGGTGCGGTTGCGTAGGCGCGACAAGGCGCGGTCGTCAAGATGGGCGGTCTCGATGCCATCGATGACGTAGCTGCCGCTGCTGGGCTGATCAAGGAGGCCCAGCACGTACATCAGCGTGGTCTTGCCCGAGCCGGACGGGCCGACGATGGCGACGAACTCGCCGGCGTGGATGTCCAGGTCGACGCCCCGCAGGGCATGCACTGCGGCATCACCCATGGCATAAGTGCGGGTGACGCCGCGGATGGAGATGAATGCAGGGATCGCGGTCATGGCATGGCCCAAACCAGGGTGCCGGGGGTGAGGCCAGCGCTGATGCGGACCGCGTGGTCGCCGGCGTACTCGCCGGGGAAGTCCGTCCACACGCCCGCCAGGCCGACACGGGCGCTGAACACTCCAGCGGTCGGGCCGGCGCGCACCGCCGCGCGGGGCAGCCAGGTGGCGTCAGGGATGTTGCCCACGGCCAATTCCACCAGGGCGGTCATGCCCTGGCGCAGGTCGGTGCCGGGGTGGTCCAGGGACAGGCGCGCTTCGTATTGGGTGACATCGGCGAAACGATTTTGCGCGGCGAACTTGTCGCGACCGATGCCGGCCAGCGCCGAAACGCTGGCCGAGAAAGTGCGGCCGCCCAGGGCGGGGACCGCGATGGTGGCGGACTGACCGGGGTGGACATGGCGGACTGCCACCTCGTTCACTGCCATCAGCACCTCCATGTTTGCTGGGGGAAACAGTTCAACCAGCACATCGTCAGGCCACACCTGGTCCCCGGCCTGCTGCTTGCGATCGCCCGTATCCCGCACCCGCGCCAGCCCGGCGCACGGCGCCCGGAAGACGCCCGGCGGATCGGCCTGGGCCGCAGCTAGCTGGTCCTTGGTGCGCTGCTCCTCCTCGTCGAGTTCGGCGGCGCGCGCGGTGTCGTCCGGATCCAGGGCGGTGCGCTCTTGGGCGAGCAGCGCCAGGTAGCTGCGCAGCAGGTCGGGAAAGCGCGCCGAGATCCGTTCGACGCTCAGGCGCAGGCGCCGGACCTTAGCCTCGGCCACGGCGATCTCACCGTCCAGCAGCGCCAAAGCCCGGTCGCGGGCGGCCTGGGCAGCGGCGGCCTTTTCGGTAGCGCGCTGGGCCTTGGCCCGGGCCTCAGCGAGCTGCTCAGGTGCAGCCCCGCGCCGCGCCATGGCCAGGCGGCGACGGGTGATGTCAAGCTGGTTGGCGGCCTTGGCCGCGGCGGCCTCGATATCCTCAAGTTCCATCGCGGCCATGGCGCCGGCGCTGACGGACAAGCGGCCTTGGGCCAAGCGGCGCTGCGCATCGGCCAGGGCGTCTGTCTGTGAAGCCTCATCCAAAGCGAGTTGGGCGCTCTCCAGGCCGCGCTTCGCCAGCTCCACCGCCAGGTAGGCCGGCTCGGCGGCCTGCTCGGCGGCATACAGCGCCGCCTCGGCCGCATCGCGCGCGGCCCGGGCCTGATCGCGGGCGGTGCGCGCGGCGCTCAACTGGGCGCCCAGGCCATCATCCTTGGCGAGTGCAGCCAGGGCGGTAGCGGCCTCGTCCAGCCGCGTCTGGGCTTCGGCGCGAGCCTGCCGCTCGGGGCCACTAAGCTGCTCCACATCCTGTTCCACCAGGGTGCGCGCCTCGTCGGCTTGCGATTGGAAACGCAGGCGGTGATCGCGCTGCTCTTGCTGCCGGTCGGCCAACGCGAGGTAGGCATCGAGAGTTTGGCCCCACGCGCCGTCGGCCTCCAGAAAAGTCTCACGCGCGGCGTCGACCTGCGCCTCCAGCGGAGCCAAGGCCGCGGCGGCGACTACTAGCGCATCGCCTTCCGGCGGCGTGGCCTCCAGCACGGTGAGTCGCAGGCCTTCCAGCAGCGCAGCGCGGCTGGCGCTGGCGACCTTGGCGTCCTCGCTGTCCTGGGCCTGGGCACGGCGCACCCGCGCTAGGCGCAGCTCTTGCCGAGCGGTGATCAGCTGGCTGCGCTCTTCGGCGACGCGCTTGGATTCTTCGCTGTCGTCCAGCACGAAGAGCACCGTGCCCGTGTCCACCCACACGCCATCGTCGACGATCGACTGCACACGGCCGTTGAACGCCGCCTTGACCAACACCGCATCGCGGGGCTGGATGCGGGCGGTCTCGTGACGGAGCAGCATTAGCGTGCCATGCTCGACCGGGATCAGCAGCGGCGCGACGGCTTGGCGCGGACGCAGCCACAGGGCCAGGACCACGGCCAACACGACGCTGGCAATGATGATGGACCGCCGACGAAGGCGGCGCGGACGCTCAGTCATGACCCAGCTCCAGATTGCCCTTGGTGCCCGGGACGAGGCGGTCTTGCAGCCCGGCGGGCGCGGTGAAATCGACGGTGACCTCGACTTCGCTGCGATTGCCCAGGCGCAGATGACGGTCGGTGCTGGCGGCCTCGATGCCGGTGGTGAAGACCCGGCCGACCGTGCGTATGGTCCCCGGCAGGCGCAGCCCGAACTGGGGCAAGACGACGATCATGGGCAAGCCGACGCGCAGACCAGGATACAACCGTTCGGGCACCCGCGCGGTGAAGGCCGGATGGGTCAGGTCAAGGATCTCGGCCACCGTGATGCCCTGCCACACCACCATGTCCAAGCCGATCTTCTCACGCCGATTGCTCTGATCATTCCACGTGGTGGCGTAAAAAATGCGGCCGTCCATCGGCGCCTTCAGCTCGCGGGACATGCGGAAATTCCGCGCGTTCATCTGCCCATCCAAGGCGCGTTGCAGCTCCAGGCGCGCCCGCAGGGCGGCCAGTCGCGATTCCTCGGCGACCTGGCGCAGATCGCCATCCCGCCCGGCGGCCAGCAAGGCCCGGTCGAGCCAGTCCTGCCACAAGGTGGCACGCTGCCACGGATCACCCTCGGTGTCGGCCTTGGCCGCTTGCAGGTCCGCGCGGTTGGCGTTGCCGGCGGCGTTGCGCGCGGCCAGGACATAGCCGGCGGCGCGCTGCGGATCGCCCTGGGCCAGGGGCGCGAAGCGTGCCGCCAGGGCCGCCGCCGTGGCGGCCTGGCGGCGCGCCGCCACGGCCTGGTCGCGCGCCGTGGCGGTGCTCCAGGGCAACGGCAGCAGTGCGGCCCAGGCCAGGCGCGCCGCCGTGGCGTCCAAAGCGCGCGCCGTGGCGGTGCGCTGGGCCTCGACGACTTTCTGCTGTCGTTGGTCGCCAGCCAACTGATAGGCCTCGGCGCCACGGCGGCGGGCCCGCGCGAGCTCGTCGCGCCTGGCATCAAGCGCGGGATTGTACAGCGTGACCACCACGTGGCCGGCCTGCACGGCGCTGCCTTCCGGCGCCATGGTGGCGATGCGCCCCCACGAGGACGGCAGGGTGAGCAGGGCGCTGCGCCCGGCGACCACTGCGCCGGACCAGCTTTCCGCCGCCGCCGGCAGCGGTGGCTTGCCAGGATCGATCATCGCCCCGGCGGCGCTGGCCGAGACCAGCCAGAAGCGGCCCACGCGCTGCGCCTCGACCTCGCGCAGCGCGCCACCGGCCGGTCGCACCCACACGCGACCGTCCCGTGCCGAGGCCAGATGGCCGGGCAGCAGGCGGCGCTCGGCGGGCGCAGTCACCGTGGCGAGCACTTCGACCGGGGCACCCAGGCGCGGCCGGACGCCCTCGCCGACCTCGATGGTGATCTCGTTGGCGATGCGCTCCAGGTCTTGGTCCTCCCACGCCAGGGGCGCCATCGACAGGGGCACCGGCTCGTCGTCGACGCGCTGCACGCGGCCCTGGGCCAGACCGCCATCGGCGGTGCGGATGGTCACGGTGTTCACCGCCCAGGGTGCTGCACCGGGCAGGCCACCGCGCAGCAGGGCGGCTTCGTCCTGACGCACGCGCAAGCGCACCAGCAGACGCTCGCCCGGCACGAAATAGGTGACCGGCCACGCCTCGTCCCAGGTCTTGTAGCCCGGCTTGAGCCACTGCTGACGCATGCTTGCCCCGTCCGCCGGCGCGCGCAGGGTCCGCTCCAGGGTGTCGCCGACGATCAGTTCGAGGCGGCCATGGTTGACCGTGATGGTGGTGTCGACCTCCGCGCGCGCGCCGGCTTCGATACGCCGGGCGGTAAACAGACAGCGGCCAGCGGCCCGCAGCAGCGCGCCATCCCATTCGACCGCATCGCCCAGTTCGATGCGCACGCGATAGATGCCATCCGGCAGGTCCTGCCGCCACACGGCGCGCTCACGCACCAGCAGCAGGGCGCCGTCGCTGCCCGGGCGCAACCGCGCGGACAAGTCCCGGTCCCAGCCCCAGCCCCGCGCGGAGGTATAGGCTTCGCCATGGTCGGCGATCAGGGGCGCCGCCACCGTCGCCCCGGGCAGCGCCACCTGCAGCGCGGCGATGGTGGCGCCGTCCGCAGCCCACACCGTCAACCGCCGCCAGGGCGTGTGGTCGTGGCCGTCGCGCTCATTGATGTGCCGCTGCTGCTCCAGCTTCTCGCGGTCGGCCTTGGCTAGGCTGCGTTCGCGCGCATGGGCGGCTCGCAGAGCCGCCGCACGTTTGGTGATCGCGCCCTCGCCATCGTCCTGCTCGCGGCGCAGGCGGGTCAGGCGCAGGTCCGCCTGCTTGATGGCGATGTCGTCGGGCAGCGCAGCGCGGCTGGCCGCGGCAGCCGCCTGGATCGCGGAATCTTGGGCCTGGACCAGGGCGGCTTCGGCCTGATCGCGGGTCGGGTCATCGCTTTGGCCCAGGGCGTGCAGCTGCCGCGCGCGAACGGCGGCGCGTTGCGCTTCGGCCACCGTCAGCACCGCTGCCTCGGCCTCGGTCTGCGCCAAGGCGGCGGTCGCCTCGCGGGCGGCGTCCAAGGCCGCGCGCGCCGCTTCGGCGGTGCGCAGATCATCGACCAAGCGCGCCGCCTCGTCCTGCACGTCGGCCAGGGCGCGCTGACGCCGCAGCTCATCCAGCTCCTGCTGCCGGCGGAAGGTCTCAAGTTCAAGGTCGCGGTCGATCAGCTCGGCGCGGGCCCGATACGCGTCGAAGGTGATCAGCGGATCACCCATCACCACCGGCGTGCCATCCGGCGCCATCCACACCACCAGCGCATCCTTGCCGGTCGCAGGAATGCCGACAAAGCGCGAGCGGTCGAGGGACACCTGCCCCATCCAGGTCAGCGTCACGGTTTCAGCGGCAGGCAGCGCCAGTTGGCCAAGGCACCACAGCGCCATGGCCGAGAGCCCGACGCTGTTTAAACTCCGCACGCCGCACTTAGAGATCAACATACACCGTCGTCCCCGGCGGCACGCGCGCCGCCAACTCGACGCCCGGATCCCAGAATAGATCGAGAGTGAATACCTCTTCGGCCTGGCCGTCATCCAGGTCTGCGGCCAGGGCCGGATCGCGCATGAAGCCACCGCCGACCGCCCGCACCGTGGCCGTGCGCAGCGCTGGGCCCAGCACCGGCACTGCCAACGACACCGTCTGCCCATTGCTGAAATGCCCATAATAGCGGGCCGGCACCAACAACCGCACCACCCGGCCGCTGCCCAGGGGCATGGCGAAGGGTTCCTGCGACGGCACCTGCTGTCCCACGCGCAGCGGGCGGCCATCAGGCGTGCGATGCATCACCATGCCGTCACGAGGGGCCCGCACCTCGGCATCGGCGTACTCCCGACGCTGCTGGTCGCGGCTGCGCAGATCGTTGGTCAGGCGGGCCCGGCTGCCGGCCAGCACGGTCGAGCGCCGCTCGCAGGCCAGGGCATAATCCTGGCGCGCATCAAGCTCGGCCCGACGGGCCCCGGCAACCGCCTCGCGGCGCAGGGCCACATCAAGCCAATCCAGGGCCCGACGTGCCGCGGCCAAGCGGAGCTGCGCCTTGAGCAACTCGCGGTCAGCGCTGCGCACGGCCCGGGACAGGTCCTCCATTTCCATCATGCCGGTGGCGCCCGCGGCCTGCCCAGCCTGGGCCACGGCCAGACGCTCCTTGGCGCGGCGCTGGGCATTCTCGGCCCCGACCAGGGTGCTGGCTGCGGCGGCGACCGTTTCGTCATCCGGGCCGACGCCGCTGATGAACAGTTCCAGCCGCGCCTGTTCGGAAGCCACTGCCGCCTTGCGCCACGCGACCAGGGCGATGGCGCGTTCCTGATCAGCGATCAGCCGGGCGACGGCGTGCTCGGCGACGGCCTTGCCGTCCCCCGCCTCAAGATGGAAGCGTTCAGCCTCTGCATCGCGCCCGTCCTGCCCCTTGACCAGGCGGGCGACCAGATCGCCACGCTGCACCATGGTGCCGTCGGGCACCACCTCGACCACTTCCCAGCCGCCGCTGGCGAGACGCAGGGGCAGGCGTTCGTCCGCATCCAGAGTACCGCCCAAGCGCAGTCCGCCGGTCCGCGCATGGGCCGGTGGCACCACCACCGCATCACCTGCGGACAGGCCCTGCCAGATCACGAAGCGTTCGCCCACCACCACGCCATCAAGGGCGCGGCTGGCACCACCGGGCAGCAGCACCCGTGGGCGCACCGGATCCACCAGGCAAAAGCGCGGCAGGCTCGCCACCCCGCCGGGAACCGGCACGCGCAGGGTGCAACGGGCGCGCATGCCCGGCAGCAGACCGCTTAGGGCCCGCTCCAGCCGCACCCGGCAGGCGAAGGTGCGCAACGCGCCACCACTGGCGACCACCGGCACGCTGCCCAGCTGGGCCACCTGCCCAGGGATGTCGATTCCCAGCGCGGGGATCGACACGGTGGCGCTGGCACCTGGGCCGGCCAGCAGCGCGCGCAGGTCTTCGGGGAGGTCGAGGCTGACCATCAGGTCGCCATCGGCCAGCACCAGCAGCAGCGAGCTCATCGGCTTTTTGATGCCGGGCCGCAGGTGCGTGTCGGTCCACGCCAACGCGCCGGTGGCGGTGGCCCGCAGCACCGGATCGGCCAGGATCTGCTCGTTGCGGGTGCGCTCGAAGGCGCGCTGCCGGCGGGGTCCGCGCGCCAGATCCTCAGCCAAGCTCTGGCGGAGGCGGGCCAGCTGCACCTCAAGCGGCACGCCCCGAGCCGGACCGTCGCCCTCGCCCAGCTCTTCCAACAGCGCCTCGGTGGTCAGCTCGATGCGGCGGCGGGAGACTGAACGGGTGGTGGTGCGCAGAAAATCGAGGCGCAGCGCTGGCGCGCGCAGGGCGGCCTCGGCCTGGCGCGCGCGGTCTTCGGCGGCGCGCAGTTCGCTGGCGGGGGCCTGGCCGGCGGCCACCAGTGGCGTCAGCAAGGCGACCCGGCGCACCGCCAGATCGCGGGTGGCGGTGGCCGTCTCGTATTCCAGCTCGGCGATGCGCAGCTCGTCCTCATTCCGCAGGCGGGTGGCAGCGATGCCGGCGCGATTGACCACGACCTGGGCCTGCAGGTCGGCCAGGCGCGCCTGCAAGCGCGCCAGTTCGTCATCACTGCGCAGCACGCCCTGCACCCGCTGGCGCTCGTCCTGCTCCTCTTGCGGCTTGGCATCGCT